>QCSJ01000080.1 GCA_003211535.1 Synechococcus sp. AG-670-A05
TTCCGTCCTGGGGCAAGAAATCCGAACCGCTGCAAAATGATAAGTAGAAATGCCCAGGCGTGAACAGCAGGGGGCGTCGCTTCTCCGCGAGAATAAATTTGTTGCGAAACCAATGCCGTGTACGTCATCGAACTGGCCCTGCGCATGAGCCCCGTCCCGGTGTCGGTGCAACGCAAGGAAGCCGAGGCCGCCGAAGCCCTTTATCAGCAGATCCGCCAAGCCCTGGAGATTGGTCAACCCCGCCTGCTGGAGCTCACCTGCGAGAAAGTGGAAGGTAAGAAAGTCACTCTGCTGATCAGTGAGGTTCTCGCCGTTCAGCTTTATGAGAAGACTGCGGCGACGGGTGGCAGCAAACGGCCCGGTTTCTCCTTTGACTCCTGAAACCGCGTTTGCCGAGCTGCGGATCACAGGGCTGAGTCATCGCTGGGCCAACGGCCAGAAAGTTCTTGACGATTGCAACCTCGTCATCCCAGGCCCGGGGCTGTGGATGCTGGTGGGCAGCAATGGAAGTGGCAAAAGCACTCTATTCCGCCTGATCGCAGGGCTAATCGAACCGCAAGCCGGATCAATTGACACCCCCCATCGATCCGCCCTTGTGTTTCAGAACCCGGATCATCAACTACTGATGCCGAGCCTCAGCAGCGATCTCATCTTGGGCATGAATCCAGGCCTCGGCAGCAGCGAACGGCACGAACGCATTCGGCGCCGGCTGAACGACCTTGGGCTGGCAGGCCTCGAGCGCCGTCCGATCCATGCCCTCAGTGGCGGCCAGAAACAGCGGCTGGCCATCGCCGGAGCGCTGGCCAGCGAGGCAACGCTGCTCTTGCTGGACGAACCGACGGCACTGCTCGACCCAGACAGTCAGACCAGCGTGCTCGCTGCCGTTCAGGAGCTCTGCCGACGGCCGGAGGCCCCCCTCACAGCGCTGTGGATCACCCACCGGCTGGAGGAACTGGCCTGTGCCGACGGAGCGGCGCAGATGAGCGAGGGACGGATCGGTCCGTGGATGTCAGGAACGGAACTGCAACGACGCTTGCAGCACGGGAGCTCTGGCAGGTAAATTCTTCGTGACTCATTCCTCGGTAGCTCAGCGGTAGAGCGGTCGACTGTTAATCGATTGGTCGCAGGTTCGAATCCCGCCCGGGGAGCTTTTAAGCCACAGCTTCTGCTGTGGCCTTTTTAATGGCAAGAAAGGGATTTTCATGACGGCGGGTTGCCCGAAGCGGAAGACTTCCTGAACAGCCGACTCGGAACAACCGACCCAAAATACCCAAGATCTCCTGCAGCGCAATGGATCCCAGAGATCAGCCTAGAATTCCTCCCACAACGCAAAATCTGCAGACACCCGAAAAGCTTGAGAGAATCAGTTCAGCGTCGCTCCAGAAGAACAGCGCTCCGTTTTCTTTTCTTGTTCCGCCACCAGATCGATGAAGCCTTGCATCCTGTTGATCGAAGACGACCAGGACATGCGCGACCTGGTGAGCGGCCATTTGGAACACAGCGGCTTTGACGTTCAACGTGCCGATGACGGCATCAAGGGGCAGGCCCTCGCGCTTCAGTACACGCCGGATCTGATCCTGCTGGACCTGATGCTCCCCAAAGTGGATGGCCTCACCCTCTGCCAGCGCCTGCGTCGGGATGACCGCACCGCTGGTATCCCGATCCTGATGCTCACTGCCCTAGGTGGCACCAAGGACAAGGTGAGTGGCTTCAACTCAGGCGCCGACGACTACCTCACAAAACCATTTGATCTGGAGGAGCTTCAGGCACGGGTGAAGGCTCTGCTGCGCCGCAGTGATCGTGCCCCCATGGGCTCGAGCAACCACAACGAAATCCTCAGCTACGGCCCCCTCACACTGGTCCCGGAGCGTTTTGAAGCGATCTGGTTCGACAACCCAGTCCGCCTCACCCACCTGGAATTCGAACTGCTCCATTGCCTGTTGCAGCGCCACGGTCAGACCGTCGCCCCCTCCCTGATTCTCAAGGAGGTCTGGGGCTACGAACCGGACGACGACATCGAAACCATCCGCGTACACGTGCGTCATCTGCGGACGAAACTCGAGCCTGACCCGCGCAAGCCTCGCTTCATCAAGACCGTCTATGGCGCCGGTTATTGCCTGGAGCTGCCAATCGGTGGAGAGTTGGACGACCTTCAGGATGTTGTTGCCATTGCACGTAACAAGCGCAAACAGGAAGGGGAACGGGCCAGCGCCTGAGATTCATCCCTTGTTCATCAGTTCAAGCAACGCCACCTCCCAGGCCAGACGCGGCTGAACGAACGACAGCAACTGCCGCCGCAATGTTTCCAGTCGCTGCAATGAATGCTCACTGGCTCCACGGGCCCAAAGATGCTGTTGCCACCATTTGATCAACCACAGCTGTTGCTCCGCATCGAGGGCCTCACACAAATCCCGCGCCAGAGCCAGGGCTTCCATCGGTTTGTCCGGCATTGACTCCAATCGCCCGCTGATTGCCTCTGGCAACACAGCTCGCTGGCGCCGATGCTCCATCAGAGCCCCTGGGGAGCCTGCCGCCATGGCCAGTAGCTCCGGCGGATCCTGCTCTAGCGCGCCACAGCCCTCTAGCACAAGGTTCAGATCCGCTTGGGCCAGCCGCAGGAAGCGAATCAGCTGACATCGCGAGCGGATCGTGCTCAGCAACCGCTCCGGTGCAGCCGAAAGCAGAATCAACAGCCCGTGGCCCGGCTCCTCCAGGGTCTTCAGCAGGGCGTTGGCCGCAGCCTCGGGCATCGCCTCGACCGCTTCGATCACTACCATTCCCCTCTCAGCTTCCACCGGTTGACGAGCCAGAAAGCGGCTGATGGAACGGACCTGCTCCAGACGCAGCTGAGGCGGTGTGCGGAGGCTGATGCCGGCCTCCTCCGCTTCACCCCGGGTGTACAGACGACCCTGATGCTGAAACGTCGGCTCCACCCAGAGCAGATCGGGATGATTGCGTTCCTCCAGCCGCCGTCGCTGCCGCTCAGCTGGGTGACGCGCTCCCAAGGCGCCCTCCAGAAATCGCGCAGCGGCCAGCCGCCGACCGACGCCGTCAGGCCCAGCGAAGAGATAGGCCGGCGCCAGGCGCTGCCGCTCCAACGCGGCAGTCAGCAGATCCACCGCCAGAGGTTGACCGATGAGGTCATCGAACACGGTGCTCATCCCAGCCGGTCCATTAGCTCCTGCTCCAGTGCACGGCTCACCGCTTCCGCCGGACGATCCGCCGCAATGGCCGACCATCCGCGCTGCTCTGCGATAGCCGCAAAACCCTCGATCACGCGCTGGAGGAATACCTGACCCTCCGCTTCGATCCGGTCAGCCTGATCGCCCCGGCGACGACGCAGACTCTCCTCCAGCGGCAGAGTCAGCCAGAGAGTGAGATCCGGCTGCATGCCTGCGGTGGCGATCCGCTCAAGCTGATCGATGAGCTGGCGATCCAGGCCTCGACCATGGCCCTGGTAAGCCAGGGTCGAGCCGGAAAACCGATCGCTAATCACCCAATCGCCCCGTTCCAGGGCCGGACGGATCAGCTGCTCGACGTGTTGGGCTCGATCCGCTGCGTAGAGCAGAAGTTCCGCCGTTGGCGCTGGAGCCTGCTCCGCCCTGGTGTGCAGCAAGAGCTCGCGCACCGATCGCCCCAGCGGCGTCCCCCCCGGTTCCCGGGTGCTGACTAGGGCAACGCCGTCCGGCATCAGTCCACTTCCCGGCAGCCAGCGCAGCAGATGGTCGAGCTGCGTAGATTTACCGCAGCCATCAATCCCGTCGAGGACGATAAAGCGACCGCTCATGCCACCCGCAACAGCATGGCATTGAGAACCACCGTGATCGAGCTGATGGCCATCAGCAAGGCAGCAAGAGGAGGGGACAGCAGCACACCCTGGCTCGGCAGCAGGGCACCTGCGGCAAGTGGCAGAACGATCAGGTTGTAGCCGAAGGCCCAGAAGAGGTTCTGCCGGACCTTGGCCAGGGTGCGACGGGCGAGGGTTAACGCCTCCGGCAGGTTGTCGAGGCGATCACCCATCAGCACCATGCCAGCCGTGTCCTGGGCGATTTGGGTACCGGTGCCGATGGAGATGCCCAGGTCCGCCGCTGCCAGAGCCGGTGCATCGTTGATGCCATCGCCCACCATGGCGACCCGCTCCTGGTGGCGCAGCCGCTCTAGCCGCTGCAGCTTCTGCTCCGGGAGCATCTGCCAGCCCAGATCCGACGCTTCAAAGCCCAACTGCTGACCCAATCCACGCACCGCCGGCTCACGGTCACCGCTGAAGATCGCCAGAGCCAAGCCCTGCTGGCGCAACCTTTCCAGGGCCGGCTCCACATCGGTCCTCAGCTGGTCCTCGATCTGCACCAGCCCCAGCAACTCGCATCCATGAGCCACCGCCACCACAGAGCCCTTGGCCTGAGCGAGCCAAGTTCTTGCCGCATCGCTGAGGGTCACACCGAAGGGTTCCATCCAGTCGGGACGTCCTACCCGGATTGGATGAGGCCAACCCTCTATTGCACCCACAAGGCCTTGACCGGACACGGTGGTGACCTGCGCCGGCTCCAATAGGGTCAGGTCTCGTCGCTGCGCCTCCTGCAGCAGGGCATGGGCCAGAGGGTGACGACTGCTCTGCTCGATGCTGGCGGCCAGCTGCAGCAAAAGGGACGGATCCTCGGCCCAAACCCAGGTCACCAGAGGGCGTCCGAGGGTGAGGGTGCCGGTTTTGTCGAACACGACACGATCGAGGCCGGCGGCGGTCTCGATCACATCACCGCCGCGAAACAGCCATCCCCGCTGTGCGGCAAGACCTGTGGCCACCGTGATCACGGTGGGGGTCGCCAGGCCGAGGGCACAGGGGCAGGCCACCACCAGCACGGCGATTGACAACTGCAACGCCAGGCCAATCGGGGAGGTGGCGCCACTGCCGAGGCCGCCATGGTGCATGGCATGGCTGCTGGTCATTAAATGACCTTGGGGCATGCCTGGCGCTGACGCCTGCAACACCTGGGGCCACTGATCAGAACCGTACAGCCACCAGAATAAAAAGGTGGCCAGAGCCAGAGCGATCACGCCGTAGCAGAAGCGTCCGGCCACGCGATCCGCCAGCCCCTGGATCGGAGCCCGTCGCGCCTGGGCCTGCTCTACCAGGCGAATGATGCGGGCCAAGGCCGTTTCCGCACCAACCCGGGTGACCTCCAACACAAGCGGAGCATCGAGGTTGAGGCTGCCGGCGGACAGCTCAAGGCCAGGTTCGGCCTGCCAGGGCAGCGGTTCACCGGTGAGGCTGGAGGCATCCACAGCCGAATGACCTTCCACCACCACACCATCCACCGGCACACGGTCCCCCGCCAGCAGCTGCAGCCGCTCACCGGGCCGCAGCGCTCCAACGCGCACGTCACGGATGGCACCATCCGGCAGCACTAGACGAGCCGTATCGGGTTGCAGCTGGGCCAACTGATGCAGTGCCTGGCCGGTGCGGAAACGGGCCCGCTCCTCCAGGAAGCGACCCAGCAACACGAAACCCAGCAGCATCACTGGCTCGTTGAAAAAACACGGCCAGGCGACCTCTGGCCAGATCAACGCCACAAGGCTGGCCAAATAGGCGCTGCCGACCCCCAGACCCACCAGGGTGTCCATGCTGGGCGCACCCGCCCGTGCCGTGGCAAGACCACCCCGGAGAATCGGACGACCGGGGCCAAGCAGGGCCACCGTGGCCAGCCCGGCATGGAACGGCAGGCTGCCAATCAGGGGCAGCGACAGATGACCGGCCTCGCTGAGATGACCTAACACCGACAACAGCAGCAGCGTCAAGGCCACCATCAGTTGACGCCACTGCTGCCACCAGGTCAGCCCCGAAGCTCCAGCCACAGGCCGCGCCGCCGACGGTTCCAGGGAGCGTTCACGGGCCGGAAATCCTCGGCTGGCCAAGGCGCCAAGCACTGCATCAACGCTGCCTTGAGACCCCTCAAAATCCAGCCAGGCAGCCCGACTAACCAGGTTCACATCGGCGCGTTGCACCCCTGGCTGCTCCAGCAGGGTGCGCTCAACAGCACGCACACAGCCTCCGCATTTCATTCCCTCTACATCGAGGACGACGGTCTGAACCGCAGGACTCACGGGCGTTCGTTCGTTACGGCAACGCTAGGTCGGTTGCTGGCCCCGTCAGGATGGATGCCTTCCGCCGGAGCGCCGTGCCCCGCAGTAACCGCAACGACAACTTCATCGACAAGAGCTTCACGGTGATGGCGGACCTAATCGTCAAGCTGTTGCCGATCAACGCCCGATCCAAAGAGGCCTACGTGTATTACCGCGATGGTCTCTCCGCGCAGAACGACGGGGACTACGCCGAAGCACTGGAGAACTACGACGAGGCGCTGAAACTCGAGGACAACCCTACGGACCGTGGAGAGACCCTCAAGAACATGGCGATCATTTACATGTCCAACGGCGAGGAGGAGCGGGCAATCGAGACGTACCGCAGATCCCTGGACGAGAACTCCAATCAGCCGTCATGCCTCAAGAACATGGGGCTGATCTTTGAGAAGTGGGGGCGGATAGCCGAAGAGGACGGCCGCCAGGACGATGCCGATCGCTGGTTCGACCAGGCCGCCGAGGCCTGGACCCAGGCAGTGCGCCTGAATCCCGGCGGCTACCTCGACATCGAAAACTGGTTGAAATCTACCGGGCGCAGCAACGTCGACGTCTACTTTTGATCCGTCACGGCATCACCGAGGGCCAGCACCAGGGCCTCGGTGACCCCATCGGCCTCCAGCAAGGCGAGATCAAGACTGGCGGCCAGTGCAGACAGACCACTGCCACGGGGCACCACCGCTCGCCGGAATCCGAGACGCGCCGCCTCCTGCAGGCGCAATTCCAACTGACCGACTGGTCTGAGCTGGCCGCCGAGGCCCAGCTCGCCGACCAGCACCGTTCCCGGCGGCAGGGTGAGATCGCGGAAACTAGCCACCACTGCAGCGGCCACACCTAGATCCGCCGCCGGTTCCTCCACCTCTAGCCCTCCAGCCACCGCCAAGTAGCAGTCGAAGCGTGAGAGGGGCAATGCCATGTGCTTTTCCAGCACCGCCAGGATCTGGTGCAGTCGGTTGGTGCTGATCCCCGTGGCGGTGCGTCGGGGGCTGGCGTAGCTGGTGACGTTGACAAGCGCCTGTAGGTCTATCACCAGCGAGCGGGATCCTTCACAAGCCACTATCGTCGCGACACCCGAGGCGCGGGTCTCACTCAGGAAAAGCTCACTCGGGTTGCAGACCTCCTCCAGGCCCTGCGCCTGCATCTCGAATAGCCCCAGTTCATGCGTGGCCCCGTAACGGTTTTTCACGGCCCGGAGGAGCCGGTGACTAGCAAAGCGATCCCCTTCGAAGGTGAGCACCGCATCTACCAAGTGCTCTAGCACCTTGGGTCCCGCCAGCATCCCCTCCTTGGTCACATGCCCCACCAACAGCATGGCCGTGGTCTGGCGTTTGGCGAGTCGCTGCAGAGCGG
>QCSJ01000081.1 GCA_003211535.1 Synechococcus sp. AG-670-A05
AGCAACTGCTGCTGGAGGCAGTGGGGCAGGAGCATCAATGCTTAGTAAGCGCTACCCACCTGAACGGCTTCGAGGGAGGCTGGCGGGAGCATTCGCAGATTCTCAACCCTGGAGACCTAAGTCCAGGACTGAAGATCGGATAATCTGTTGTGCTGTTTTTCTCTGATCGCCTGATGGAGCAGACCCTGTCTGACCTGCATCCCAACCCGGGATGGGGGGACATAGCAATGCAAGCCACCGATATGGTTGGCAAACACTGCATCCTCGAGCTCTACGACTGCGATCCCGCCCGGCTCGACGACGAAGCATTCCTGAGAACCACCATCACTACAGCAGCGAAACGTGCTGGTGCCACCCTTCTTAATCTAATCACCCACAGCTTCGAGCCCCAGGGCGTCACGGGACTGGCCCTGCTGGCGGAATCACACATCTCCATCCACACCTGGCCCGAGAGCGGTTACGCCGCCGTGGATGTGTTCACCTGCGGTGACCACACGATGCCCGAACAGGCCTGCGCCGTTCTGCAGGAGGAACTGCGGGCCCAGCGCCATGCCCTGAGTAGTTTTCGGAGGGAAACACCGGCAGCTGTGGCCAGCACCGTGCGCGAACCGCTCCAGTTGCCTGGCTGATCAGAGGCCTCGGTTGAGCTTGCCGCTCACCAGACCCTCGAGATCCAGGCTGACGGAAGTGAACCCCAGGTCCAGCAGGCTGCTGACCAGGTGTTCACTTGCGTTCAGATCCAACAGATCATGCAGCCGATCCCTGGGTACCTCGATGCGAGCGGAGAGTCCCTGGCTTCGCACCCGCACCCTGGGGAAACCTCTGGCCAACAGCCAGGCTTCCGCCTGCCCGACCCGCCGGAGCCGCTCGGCACTGATGCTCTCGCCATAGGGAAAACGTGAGGACAGGCACGGCTGAGCAGGCTTGTCCCACCAGGGGAAACCTAGAGCTGAAGACAACTGACGGATCGCAGCTTTATCGATCGCCAACTCCGCCAAGGGCGAGCGCACCCCCGCCTGACGGGCCGCCTCAATGCCGGGGCGGTGATCACCGAGATCATCCAGATTCACCCCATCCACTACCAACGCCCCTCCAGCGGCGGCAGCGATCGGTTGCAAGTGGTGATGCAGTTCCCGCTTGCAGGCAAAACAGCGGTCCGAGGGATTGCTGCTGTAGTCGGGATCATTGAGCTCACCGGTTGGACACTCCTGATGGCGGATGCCGATCCACTGCGCCTGTGCCCGCGCCTCCTCTAGAAGATGGGGAGCGAGGGCCGGTGACACCCCCGTCACCGCAAGAGCAGCATCACCCTGCTGTTCATGGGCGATCGCAGCCACCAGGGTGCTGTCCACACCGCCGGAGTAGGCCACGCACAGCGCCTCCTGTGCCGCCAACCAGGCCCTTAACTGCTGCAGCAGACCGGCCTCCCGCGGCGGCAAAGATTTATGTAGCCGGAACATCAGCGGACTACCCCGGTCTATCTCAGTAGGCTCCAACGGTAAGCGCCGGGACAATGCCCCGAAGCATCGGCATCGTGACGGCGGCGGACAGCCGCGAGCGTAGCCATGGTCAGCTGCACATCTACGACGGTGAGGGCAAGGGTAAAAGCCAGGCCGCCCTGGGAGTGGTGCTGCGCACTATCGGCCTGGGCATCTGCGAACAGCGACGCACCCGGGTACTGCTGCTGCGCTTCTTGAAGGGCCCTGGACGGGCCTACGACGAGGACGCCGCCATCGAAGCCCTCCAGCAGGGATTTCCCCATCTGATCGATCATCTGCGCACGGGTCGCGCCGATCACTTCACCGCCGATGAAGCCACCCGCTTTGACCGGGAGGAGGCCCAGCGGGGCTGGGTGATCGCCAAAGGAGCCATCGCCAGCGCGCTGTACTCGGTGGTTGTGCTGGATGAACTCAACCCTGTGCTCGATCTGGGGTTGCTCGATGTGGAGGACGTCGTCAACACTCTGCGGCAGCGGCCCGAGGGCATGGAGATCATCGTGACCGGCCGCGCGGCACCGGCTCCGCTGGTGCGAGTTGCTGACCTGCATTCCGAAATGCGGGCGCACCGGCGGCCAGGCCTGGAGCAGGAGCGGGTGATCCCGCTCAACATGAGCAGCGGCATCGAGATCTACACCGGCGAAGGAAAGGGCAAATCCACCAGCGCCCTCGGCAAAGCCCTCCAAGCTATCGGACGCGGCATCAGCCAGGACAAGAGCCACCGGGTGCTGATCTTGCAATGGCTAAAGGGGGGCAGCGGCTACACCGAGGACGCGGCCATCGCCGCGCTGCGTGACAGCTACCCCCATCTTGTGGATCACCTCCGTTCCGGCCGTGACGCCATCGTCTGGCGAGGCCAGCAGGAACCAATCGATTATGTGGAGGCGGAACGGGCCTGGGAGATCGCCCGCGCTGCCATCTCAAGCGGGCTCTACAAGACCGTGATCCTCGATGAGCTCAATCCAACGGTGGATCTGGAGCTGCTGCCCGAAGAACCGATCCTGCAGACCCTGCTGCGCAAACCAACGGAAACCGAGGTGATCATCACCGGCCGCTGCAAAAACCAACCAACCTATTTCGATCTGGCCAGCATTCACTCCGAGATGGTCTGCCACAAGCACTACGCCGAGCAGGGTGTCGACCTCAAGCGTGGGGTGGACTATTGAGGGCTTCAAGCAGTTTGTACAAAGTTTGTATTGAGTATTGACATCCGTAATCACCTCTCCTCACCGCGCCCAACAACCGCCAGCCCTTGGCATCAGTGCTTGTCCGCAGACGCGATGCAGTCAACCCAGCCAGGACCCAACACAATCCGAACAAGACATTGTTTCTGGCATGACACTGCTGCGTTGGATTCAGACCCTGCTGATCCCAACAGGTCTGGCACTGCTGTTGCTTTGCAGCGCTGGAACAGCCTCCGCTTGCGTGGAAGGCCTGACGTGGGGAATGCCTCTCGAGCAGGTGACGACCCATTTGGGCGAAAGCCACCCCGTCAATCATGAGCCTGCCGGACGATACATCGCTCGAAATGTGCTGTTAGATCGATTGCCCGTCTCTAAAGCCACCTTTGATGTGGACCCTGAACGAGGCCTGACGAACCTGGCCTACGAATTCGCTATCAACGACATGACAGAGGTTCTGGCTGGTCTGCGAGCAAGGCATGGACAACCCCTGAGCACCAACGTGGAACACAGAAGCCATAACGAGCAAATCTGGGTCTGGAATACAGGGGAAGACCTGATCACAGCCGTAAAGCAGGACGTTGCCGGTCAGCAGAGTTTCCTGATTTCCTACCGACCCAGTCGATTAAGACCAGAAACGCTCTGAAATCAAGCACCAGACTTCTCGAGCGAGTCAATGAAAGGGACAGATAGCGACCAACAGCAATCAATTAGTAGACATTTATTCTTACCAATTTCTTGGCCGAAGAGCGCGGAAGCGCCCAAAGAGCCGGCAGCCGGGCAACCTCTTACGCCGAGCAGGGTGTCGACCTCAAGCGTGGAGTAGATTATGAAGAGATTGAAAAAGATATTTTTCAAGACGTCATGCTCGGATTCGCAAACGAAAAGATCAATACATCTAAACTGCCATATTGACAAAAAACTGTTTTTTCACATGTAAGTTATTACATCCTTCAATCGCACATCTCCCATAGCAATTAATGATGCCGATTTGCCCAGAACTTACAGCCTAGCATTACTCAGTCATTGCGAATCGTCGCTGCTAACGACTCGCAATAAAGTATTAAGAGCTTACTAGCGAGCGAAGAAATGAGCACCGCCACTGTACATGTAGTAGGAGCTCACTCAATAATGGGAGACAGCGAAGGCAATCAATCCCTAAGTCGAGGGATTGAATTACATTGCAAACCAAATAATTTGCACCGTTGATCACATTGTTCTTCTGGTCCGCTAATCAAAGTTATTCCACCTATATACCCCCCCACCAAACTCACGCGGCTCTCATCATAAACGCGACACAACATATTTAAAATTCAATATCCGATTCGAAGCCCCCATCGTTGTCATCTTTCGAATTCTCAACACCTATTATTGATCTTGGAATTGGCGATACATCCATCAGATTTACAGCATGTGCCAACAACGGTCTTTCCAGAGTACCTGAAATCGGTGTTGGCTAGAAAAGCCCGAGCGGGGATCGAACCTTATACATGGGCGCCTGCGCTGACAATGTAATTGCCGGAACCAAAACCACTGGAACTTGGCAAAGTAGAAAAAAAGAATTAAACTGCTTTTACGAAACAGGCACCTTGAGAATTAGTTACTTAAATATAGATGATAAAGCTTGAAGCTCAAGAGAGTGTGACAAGTTCGATTTCGACAATCTTGGCTTGCCCAATTCATTTTAAGTCACAATAAATGGCATTGTTCCAGAACCCGCTCCATCTCCCGGTCCAACGCCTACTCGTTAACCAACTCTTACTGGCGAACCACCAAATCTTGTGAAAGCAACGTTGAGAGGAGCTAGCGCAATCCTTCAATTTGATAACTTACTCGCTGACACTCTTCCGAACACAAGTAGATTCACCCTTAATCAGAGTAACAAAGAATATCTATTTATTAACTCCGAGACGAGAGTGTCGGCTACTCCAATAGTGGCTTCGACAACGCTGGATAAAAGCAGATTATTAATAGAGCCTGATTCAATTATTATGGAAATATCAATCTCTAATAAACGGTTTAAATAGAGGTCAATAGCAAAAAGGTACGGCTTCTATCAGCAATGGTTGAGCAGAACGATTCTTACATAAATCTTGTATCGCAGCCCAAAAGCCTTCGTGCCATTAACATATGCCGTCGATGATATTCACATACAAGGATCCCAGGGGCAACCAATCAAAAAGGATTGTAGAAGGCATTTTTTGGTAACGAACTCGGTACCTTCACTGACTTTGTGGTAGACATTGTCAAGATCTGACTTAAAAGGGACTTTACTTGTTTTCAGCCCCTCCTTCTTCCAAAGATAGGGGCTTTTATTGAATCCTCGATGTCGCATCATCCCATCAAATAGGAGAGCAGGCCAGAAGAAAAGAGCCCTTAAGTAGAGACTTTAATTATAAAAAGTAGCGACACAATTTTTCCACTATAGTCCCTTTCTCATATTGTAAGTACCATGAATACACGATCAAGCAAGCGGCTTGAGCAAGCAATTACAAGCTGCCATGCGCCGGTAAAAATTAACCTCACATCAACAATCTTATAATACATTATACGGCGATAATTAACTAAAATCCTAATAGTTTATCGATATTCTGCACTATCGAAAGCGGCGCTATGCCTCAAGGAAATTAAAAGGCGGTTCGGTTGTCATGTCTCGATCTAGACCTCAATAAAATATTCACCAGCCAACCCCCTTTTTAAAAGCACGCCTATTAACATTAAAATAAGCAGCAATCTTCATTCATAAAAAGGAGGAGAGCACGTCTTCATACTTCAATAAACCCACCAACCTTACGGGAAAAAATAAAAAGAAATTGCATTAACTCCTGATCCAGGAATAGCTAGGCTCAAGGCAATAGCCAGTGCTATGTGCAATGCAATCAACTGCCAATACTTCGACTCAAAACGATAAATAAAAATCTGAGAAGATTTTCCTGATTGGTGGAGCTGCCTTTTAGAGAGTGGGATTCAGAAATCATCACTACCAAAAAGTAACAACTAACTGAACAGGTCAGTAACGTGGCACGTCCTGATCCACCTGCACGGACCATGCATCAATGCCGCCATCTACATTGATGGCGGCGATGCCCTGCTGAGCCAGCAGCTCCACGGCCTGGGCTGAGCGGCCACCGAGTTTGCAGTGGACGTAGAGGCGCCCGGTGTCCACCATCCCGCGGATGCGTTCAATCGCCTCACCGCTTTGGATCGTGGCCAGGGGAATCAGCACCGCTCCAGGGATCACAGCCAACTCGGCTTCGGGGGGATTGCGTACATCTAGAAGGACAATATCTTCTGGCGAGCCATCCAGCAGCGATTTGAGTTCGATCACGCTGATGCTGTCCATGGGAGACGCCGTCGGTCGGCAGAACTTTTGGTAGTCAACCAAGCGATCGATCGCAGGCCGATCCGGGTCTCTCCGCAGCGCCAGCTCGCGGAAGCGCATCGTCAGAGCATCCACCACAAGCAGGCGGCCATCCAGGCTGCGGCCGATGCCCGTGATCAGCTTGATTGCCTCAGTCGCCTGGATCAAACCGATCAGCCCGGGCATTACCCCCATAACCCCAGCTTGCGCACAGGACGGCACCTGATCCACTGGCGGAGGCTCCGGCACCAGATCGCGGTAGTTGGGGCTGTTCGGCGTGCGGTTGAACAGCGATGCCTGCCCGTCAAAGCGCTGCACCGATCCGTATATCAAGGGCTTTTCCTGCAGCACGCAGGCGTCATTAACCAAATAACGGGTCGGAAAGTTGTCCGACCCATCACACACGAGGTCGTAAGCAGCGATCAGCTCGAGGGCGTTTTCCCGATCCAGCATCTGCTCATGCACCTCCACCCGACAGTGGGGATTGAGCACCTGCAACCTGTTCGCAGCAGAGCGTCCCTTGGATTGGCCGAGCCAGTCCATGCCATGGATCACCTGCCGCTGAAGATTCGATAACTCCACGACATCCCCATCAACGATGCCGATCCGACCGATACCAGCGGCGGCCAGATAGAGCAGCAGAGGTGAGCCAAGACCTCCGGCGCCAACACAGAGTACAGAAGCTGACTTGAGCCGTTCCTGTCCGGGCTGGCCTACCTCCGGCAGCATCAGGTGGCGGGCATAACGGCTCCGCTCCTCCCCACTCAGTTCCTCAATCGACATCGATCGGCACCGGCCGCACCTGCCGATCCTCCTCCAACCACCAGGCCTTCAGTTCCTGCTGGGCCGAGAGAATCAGCATCAACTGGTTGGGAACACCACGACAGCGATCCGCTGCTGATGGGACAGGCGGGCTGTTGGGATGGGAATGGGCCACACCGATCAGCCCGCAGCCACGGGACCGAGACCAGCGCTGCGCCGCCAGTTGTTCACGGGGATCCAACAGGAAATTGCTGTGCCGACTCCAAGATTCAGTCGCTCCCCATGGCTGCAGGTCCGGCTGTTGGCCCCAGCGGTTGCAGCCGGGCCAGATGTAATCCAGGCAAACACAGATGCCATCTACCCGTGATCCGAGCAACAGAGCACACCCCTCCTCAGGCCAGCTTGCCAGCAAGGTACGTTTCAAAATAGTGAGGCAACCACAACGCAGCAGCAACGTGGATGGCGCAATCGGACCCGTGCCGATACGCTCTGCGGACCCTATGAACAGTTTTTTCGGTTCCATGAGCGACGCAACCACCGAAATTAAGGACCCCGCGACCGACGCGACCCCTGCGGTGGAAGCGTCTGCCACCAGCAGTGAAGACACCACCTCTTTCACCGAGCGTTATAGCGAAGTGCTGGGCAAGTTGAATAAAACTCTCGACCAGGTCGACT
>QCSJ01000082.1 GCA_003211535.1 Synechococcus sp. AG-670-A05
TGACGACGATCATGACGACGATCATGACGATCATGACGATCATGATCACGACCACGACCACGACCACGATCACGATCATGACCACGATCATGACCACGAACATAGTCATGATACGGATTACAAGAGAACGGATATTCGTGGATTCCTACAAATTAAATATGCTCCAAGCGATCGCTTAGATGTTGCTGTTAGCTGGAATCCCTATTACGTCACCAAAGATCAAGGAGATGACATCAAAGGATTAAAAAATGAGTTGGGAGCAAAAGTGACCTGGGCTTTTGGAGATGGTGACGTTGATTTCGCTCTTGGTGATAGTTTCAGCGATCTGGTAGACGGAATCTTTGTTTCCTTAGACCACCGCCAAGGTTGGGAATCTGATGGCATGTGGGTTGGTAATTACACTGATCCTCGTTTGGGTCTTGGATTCAATTACGACAAGCTCAATGTTCGACTGGATGGAGGACCCCGTGTTTACGTTCCAGGTAGTTACTCAGGTCTAGATCAGCGCACTGACTTTGCGGCTGAGTTGTCTCTTTCATATGAGCTAAGTGAGAATGCCGAATTATTTGCACAGTGGCAACAGACTTATAGCTGGGAGGATGCACCTGGCTGGGGTGAGGGATGGCAGCATCACATCCATACGGGGGTGACCTTCAGCTTCTAATTACCCCGACGGCAGCCAGCGAGCTTCCTTGATCGGTTCGTCCATCACTTTCCTCAAGTGGAGAGTGTCGGCCTCGATCAGGGCCGCTCGCCCGCCCCTCAGATCTGGTTGGGTCACCGTCATCAGCAGAGCGTTGCCGACGGGGTTGTGCTCCACCCTCGTTCCTGGGCTCAGGGTCCAGGGGTCCAGATTTCGCCGTCGAAGGACTGTGCCCTCGCTGTCGAATTGCACCAGTTCGTGCTGGCTGCGTCGGCCCTGCCAGATGCCAAGTACGGCCCAGATCTGCTCTCCAGCGCCGTTGCAGCTCACCGCCAGCACGGCTTGTTCACCAAGGTGCAGCTGACGCGGTGCTAGTCCTGGAATCACCAGCTCAATCGATCGGCGGTAATCGGGCCAATGACGGATCAGCACAGCTCGGCCTGATGTGGCGCAGAAGGCTCCTAGCTCTCGGCTTCCCGGCAGCACCTGAGGAATTTGCCCGTTGTCCTGGATCGGTCGGACGCTAATGCCTTCGTAGCCCGGTACCACCAGGCCCCCGCCGGCTGGCAGCAGCTGCATTGGTCCGGAAGAGGGCAGCTTCAGCGTCTGCCTATCACTGTTGGCCAGAAGCAGCTCAAGGGTTTCACTGCCTGGTTTCAATCCACCGGTCTGCACCAGCAGATCACCATTCAGGTTGCTGCTGATGTGCCCAAACAGCAGATTTCCCTCGCTCAGTGCTTCCAGAGCCCCGGGTTCGGGTGGACCCAGCCGCTGATGAGCCGAGGCAACGTTGCGCGGGCTGAGTCGTTTGAGCCAGATCGTCTCTTTCCCCATGCTGTTGCTGCTCACCACGGCGACTCCCCTGCCGTTTCCAAGGGGGACCAGGCTCTGAAGTGAGGTCCAGATCGGCGTGAGCGGATGCCATTGGCCCTGGCGGTCCTGAAGCTGCAGCTGCTCCCCTCCTTCCACCTGCCGTGTCACCAGCAGCCACGGGCGTGGATCCCACCATCGCTGCTGAGGAATCATCGGTTGCATGCGCTGGTCACGCCCTGCCAGCGCCAAGGCGATGGGGCCATCGATGGGAGCCTCTCCTTCGAGGATCAATCGCAGTCGGTTTCCCTGGCCCAGCCAGCGATGGGGCAGTGCGGGGTCCAGGTCGCTCTCCGCCGCCAGGTTGTTGCGGTGCATCGCCCTGCTGAAGCGCACGTCCACTGCTGCCCGGCCGGACTGCAGTGGCTGTGGCCTGAAGTCAAGCAGCCGCGGGGGCCGTTGCAGCAGGAGCTGTTGCTGGATGACCACGGCGGAAGCGCCCAGCAGCAGGGCAAATGTCAGTCTTCGCGTCATGGTTCCAGGGGACGTTTGGGGCGGGGGATGGGCTTGATCGCAGACGGCTCCACCACCGCTGTCGATTCACCATTCCGCTTACCGACAGTCATCCGTCCTTTGATCGCCAGCCATTGATTGGCCTTGGGGTAGGCATCCGCTGGCCAGGCCACCACCAGGCCTGATGGGGTGGCATCGGCCAGGCAACAGCGCACCGTGAGCCTGGCGATCAGCGGCGGTCCTTCGGGTTGACGCCAGACGAAACCGCTGATGTTGACGGGATTTCCATCCACCAGCTGCGGGTCGGGCTGGCTCCGCAAGAGTCGCACCCATTCCGTGAGGCTGCGTTGTTCCGGCGGAAGCACAAAGGCAAGCTCCGCTGGCTCCGGCAAGCCCTGAGGACGATTGCTCGCCAGATCACTGAAGGAGGGGTTTGGGGGGATCAATAGCACCAGGCAGCACAGTGCCGCGCTGACCATCCAGGGCCAGGGGATAACGCCGCTACCGCTGCGGTGATGGAACAACAGCACAAGACCAGCGACGAGTAGGGCGGCGCCAGACATTCCCACCAAGCTGTGAAACACCCCCCGCAATAACAGATCCAAGCGGCCGCTAAGCACACTCCAGAGCACCATCCAGCCCCAGAGAACGAGCAGTAACCCGCGACTCATGCCACCACTCCCCGTCACAGCTGCCATAGGTTCACCCACTGTCCTATCAACAGCACCCCCAGGCTGGCGGCGGCGGCGGTGATGGCGATGGCACGGGGACGCATCAGCACAGTAAACAGTCCTGCCAGTTTCAAGTCGACCACTGGACCCAGCAACAAAAAAGCCAGCAGTGCGCCCGGCGTCACCTGCGCTGCGAAACCGAGGGCGAGGAAGGCATCTACGCTGGAGCACACCGATACCACCACAGCCAGCAGCATCAGCGCCAGGATGGATCCCGTCGGCGCCCCGCCGACGGCCAGCAACCAGCTGCGCGGCAACCATGTCTGCACCATGGCGGCGATGACGCAACCCAGCACCAGCAGTGCCAGCAGATCAAGAAACTCGCGACTGCTCTGATCCAGCACATCCCCCAGCCGTGGGCGTTTCGGTCTTTGGGCGGAGATGTCTGGCAGCGGTGCACCGATGAGGCCGCTGCCGCGCTGCAGCAGATCAAGACGGCGCAGCGGTTGACTCAGTCGACGTTCGCTCAACAATGCCGATTCAAGTAGCTGTGATTCGGGTAGCTGCGCCAGCAGCAGGCTCAGCAGGATCGCCAGCAGAGAGGCCCCCATGGGTCGGGCCACGAGCAGCCAGGGCTGATCAGGAAAAGCGGCCCAGGTGCTGGCCAGAACGATTGGATTCAGCACCGGTGCTGCAAACAGGAAACCGAAGCCGGTCCCCAGCGGTGCTCCACTGGCGAGAAGACGGCGGGCGACCGGCACATTGCCGCACTCGCAGGCTGGCAGGGCGAATCCCATCAATGCGCCGGTGATCGGTGCCAGCACTGGATTCCGCGGCAATCGGTTGATCCAAGCTCCCTGGGGCACCAGCCAACGCGCCACCCCAGCGATGACCACCCCCAGAAGCAGAAATGGAATCGCTTCCAGTAGCAACCCCTGAAAGATCGCCCAGGCGGTGGCGAGCTTGTCCAAGCCTTGCAATGGAAACGCAACCCAAAGATCCCAGGTTGGACCGTGAAAAAAAAGAGGAAACGCTTTAATGAGCTAACTTGAGACAGATGAGATCAATGCTTGGATTTTTAAGGGGATATTGAAAAGTCGGTGGATGTGGGATCTCGGTCTGTCAGTTTTTCTCGCGTTGCCGGTAAGAGTGTTGTCGACAGTCCCCGTGACTGCTGTGCTCAAACGCGGCTCATGGGTGGCTAAATCAGTGACACGAACCTCATTTAGCTCTTCGAAGGCAATGTTCAGCGTGCTCACCAGGACCTTGAACGGGTACTGCGCACGAGATGATACATGCCATTCAGGAGAATTTCGATCTTGAGGAGTCGTTGATTCCTGAGCCACTGCTGACCTTGCTGGTCTGCTGGAACATGGTTGACCGTTAAATGAAGATAGTGCTGCTGTACGACGAGAAAGAAACGGATCAGGAGTTTGAAGCCCGGTTCATGGCTAACCTCCCCAACTGGGCGGTGGGCTCACTGCTTTTGATCAGTGATCACCGGCACCGTGTGGTTCATGACGGCCTCAAGCTTCCCCAGCTCTGGGATGTGCTCCCTGAGGAGGCTATTTTGGAGGGACCGCTGCGCCGTGGCCCGTCGCTGAGCTGGCACGTCAAGGTGGAGCCCAGTTGTCAGTCACCTTGAGATGGGTTGGTGCTTCTGGGTAGATCGCGGCGGCACCTTCACCGATCTGATCGGTCGCGACCCAGAGGGTCGTCTGCATGTTCGCAAGGTGCTCTCGGAGCAGGCCGGTTCAGGAGACCCTGCGGTGTCGGCAATGGCAGCGATGTTGGCTTCAGCTTCTCCCTCTCTGGCGCTGGGGGATGTCGAGGAGGTGCGTCTCGGCACTACCGAGGCCACCAATGCGCTGCTGGAGGGCCGTGGCGCGCCGCTGCTGTTGCTCAGCAATGCCGGGCTGAAGGATCAGCTGTGGATCGGCGATCAACATCGCGAAGATCTGTTCGCGCTTGCGCAGCCCCAGCGCCCTTTCCTGGCGCAAACGGTACTGGAGCTGGCCGGTCGGCTCGATGCCCATGGTGAGGAGGTGGAGTCCCTGGTGCTCGATCCGCCGCTGCGGCGGCGGCTTGAGGTACTGCGCCGTTCTGGCCTGGACGTCGCCGTGGTGGCCTTGCTACATGCCCAGCGCAACCCAGACCACGAGCAGCGCTGCGCCGCATGGTTGCGGGAGGTTGGCTTTGGCACCGTGGTTTGCTCCCACCAGGTGAGCGTGATGCCCCGTCTGGTGCCGCGGGGGCAGACGGCGTTGGTGGAGGGGGCCGTGCATCCGGTGCTGGATGGCTACCTGCAGCAGGTGCAAGGGGCGCTGGGATCTGCTACGCCACTGCGGGTGATGACATCCAGCGGAGCGTTGCAGGCTCCAGACAGGCTGCAGGCCAAAGACACGATCCTTTCTGGGCCAGCGGCCGGGATGGTAGGGGCGATCGCCGCGGCGCGAGTGGCCGGCTTTGAAGGGGTGCCGGTGCTGGGCTTCGATATGGGAGGCACGTCGACGGATGTGTTCTGCGTGACCTCCGCCGATGCGCAGGCGCTGCGGCAAGTGAAAGAGCAGACTGCGATAGCCGGCTTGCAGTTGCTAGCCCCCCGACTTCCGATCGAGACGGTAGCGGCTGGAGGCGGATCTGTGCTCGAGCTGCAGGGGGAGCGGCTGCGGGTGGGGCCCCGGTCAGCCGGAGCGCAACCGGGCCCGGCCTGTTATCGCGCTGGCGGGCCGCTCACCATTACCGACGCCAACCTTCTGCTGGGGCGTCTGCAGGTGGACTGCTTCCCGGCGGTGTTCGGCCCGTCCGGGGATCTGCCACCGGATGTCGAGGTGGTGCGGCATCGCTTCGCCGAGCTCGCGGCTGCGCTGGGGCAGCCCCCGGAGAGGGTGGCGTCTGGGGCGTTGCAACTGGCGGTGGAAACCATGGCCGCTGCGATTCGCCGGGTGTCGCTGCATCGCGGTGAAGATATTCGGGGCGGAGTGTTGGTGGCCTACGGGGGGGCTGGTGGTCAGCACGCCTGTCGCCTGGCGGATGAACTGGGGCTGAACACGGTGCTGTTGCATCCCATGGCCGGCGTTCTCTCCGCCTTTGGCATGGGCCAGGCCCGCCAGCGCTGCCGGCGGCAGGTGCATCTCGGCGTTGCTCTGTCCCCCAATCTGCTGGCGGCCTTGCCGGATCAGGTTGAGCGGCTGACGTGTGAAGCGCAGGAGACCTTGCGTGAGCAGGGAGATCCTGCTGACGCGCCGGAGGTTTGGGTCAGCCTGGCCCTGCGTTATCCCACTGCCGAGCAGACATTGGTGCTCACCTGGTCGTCCGAGCAAGGCGTTGATGCGGTGATCTCGACCTTCCAGGCGAGCCATCAGCAACGCTACGGCTACTGCATTAATGCCGATCAGGCCTTGATCGTCGAACAGCTCAATGTGGAGGTCACAGCACCCCAACAGTTCGATGCCACAGCCTCAGCTGAGATGGCCGAACCAACGCCAGGGGCGGATTCATTCACGCAGGTGTCGATGCACCTGGAGTCGAGCGGCTGGACTCAGGTTCCGTTGCTGGACCGCCGTGCCCTGCTGCTGAATCAGCGGATTGCAGGCCCGGCCCTGATCGCTGAAGCCACTGGATGCACGGTGCTGGAGTCGGGCTGGCAGGCAAGGGTGACAGATGAAGGTACCTTGTTACTGGAGCACCGGCAACCCGCGGTCGGATCACCCGCGTTGGCGCACGCTGATACCCACGATCCGCTGCAGGCAGAACTGTTTAGCCACCGCTTCATGGCGATTGCTGAACAGATGGGAGAACAGCTGAGGCAGAGCAGTCGCTCTGTGAACATCCGCGAGCGCCTGGATTTTTCCTGTGCGTTGTTCGATGCTACGGGTGCCCTGGTGGCCAATGCTCCCCATATCCCGGTGCACCTTGGATCGATGGGCGACAGCGTGCGCGACCTGCTGGCCCAGGTGGCGACTGGTGATGTCGCATCGTTGCAACCCGGCGACACGCTGCTTAGCAACGATCCCTTCCATGGCGGCACCCACCTGCCCGATATCACCGCTATCTCGCCGGTGTTTTGCAACGGGGATCAGCCCAGCTTCTTTGTGGCCAGCCGTGGCCATCACGCCGATGTGGGTGGCATCGCTCCCGGGTCGATGCCGTCCTTCAGTCGCACCATTGCCGATGAGGGCCTGCTGCTGCGCAACCAGCTGTTTGTGCGTCAGGGCCGGGTCCTTGCCGCTGATTTGGAAGCGGTGTGGAGCGGCATGGCGACACCGCCCCGCAATCCTTCAGAACTGCTGGCCGACCTGCAGGCGCAGGTGGCGGCCAATCAGGCGGGGATTCTGGCGTTGCAATCGCTTGTGGAGCGAGAGGGGGAGACCCTGGTGCAACGGCAGATGACCCTGCTGCAGCAGGACGCAGCCCGAAGTGTTCAGCGGCTGCTGTCGCACTTAACGGACGCCTGGCATCAGTTGGCCCTGGATGACGGCTCCTGCCTGGTGGTGCAGGTGAGCCTCGACCCGCAACGCCAACGTCTGCGCTTGGATTTCAGCGGCACATCACCCCAACATTTAGGCAATTTTAATGCCCCCCTGGCGGTGACGCGGGCGGCTGTGCTGTACGTGATCCGTTGTCTCCTCGACAGCGATATCCCCTTGAACGAGGGCTGTTTCGCGCCGCTCGATCTTGTGGTGCCGGCGGGCTGTCTGTTGAATCCGCTGCCCCCTGCCGCTGTGGTGGCCGGCAATGTGGAGGTGTCTCAGGCACTCTGCAACCTGCTGCTGGCTGCCTTCGGTGCCCAGGCGGCCGGCCAGGGAACGATGAACAACGTCAGCT
>QCSJ01000083.1 GCA_003211535.1 Synechococcus sp. AG-670-A05
GGGTTGGCCCCCAATGGAACGCTGGTGGGGTTTCCGACCGTGCACACCTGATGGGGGTCCACTGCTGGGTCCTGGCCCCATTCCGGGCCTATGGCTGGCCTGCGGTCACCACCGCAATGGTGTCCTTCTGGCCGCCATCACCGCCCAACTAACGGCGGAAGGTTTATCTGCAAATGGCGAGACCAGTGCACTGCTGAAGCGTTTTCACTGGCAACGCTTCACCAAGGCGCACCCATAAGTTCGATACCAGCCCAGAAAAAAGGATTGCTCACACCGTTGGAAACACGACGTTGCTGGGAAGGCGTGAGCTCACTCAGCAACGGTGTTCCGTCAACACCGATCACCTCAGAGCCAGACAACTTGACCTGATTACGAATAAACGCCTGACGTGTTAATTGCATCGCCTCAGCCTTGGGAATATCCTGCTCGAGATAGCGATACATCTGAACGAAATAAGCGGAGGTGACCACGTCATCGACGTACCAAAGGGTTCCAACGGCGCTCCGGGCGCCAGCCTGCAGAGCGAGTCCGCTAAAGCCCAATTCAGCGCTGGCATCACCCAGAGCCGTTCTGCAGGCGCTGAAAACAACTAGATCGAGAGGAACACCCTGTCGTTTTTTGCGCAGTGTGGCGAGCTGCTTCATTGACAGTGGGCCAGAGCCTGAGTGCAATTGGGACGCCTCGGGACCACCAGGCTTGAATTCGGCATGCGTTGCCACATGAAGTGTTCCGTATTTGGTTTGGGAGGCCTTATCCAAAAACGATGAAGGCGTGAACTCTTGATTGAGATATTTATCTTTGTTTTCTTCTAATGCAATACGATTCAACTCCTGCGGGACTAACGGCAAAGCCGCCAATCCCTTAAACTCCGAAGCTCCGAATGCCAAGATACGATCATCGGAACTCCTCTTTTGCTCAAAATCAGTAAGCGTCAGAGATGGGGTAATTGCAAATGCAAATCGGTCACCAAAATATCTTTGTCCATCACTCAATGCCGCAAACGGAACAGCTTGCAAGCCACGATCAGCTGCGATTAGCAAAGTAGTAACCTTTTCACTCTCCAAAGCAGGAGTTAGTGAGGAAAACAGAAGAGCATGCAACTGACGAGATGCTGATTCGGGATTTTCAACTTCCAACGACTCAAGTCGAGACAATTTCATATATAATTGACGCAACTGATCCCGAAATATTCTTGTCGACAGTTCAACGCGAAAACCCTTCACGTCACCCGAGGAAGGGATCAAAGTGAGATCCAAAAAAGAATCCGTTTGATCACTGGTTGTTCGACCGTTAGCGCTTGTGAAGCGCAGGTGGAGCACAGCGGGGTTGTAGGCCTCGCGCTGAAATCGGGGATTAGCCCCACTGGAGGAATCCGCTAAAACAAGCAACGGCTCAGAGGACGGGATCCATTGATCGACAGCCTTAACAGGAGCACAAAACTGATTACAGAAAAGCCACCCGGCCGAAAACGTGCCCAAAAGTGCTCGATTTATGCCAAGCATTGGACGAAAAATTTGTTTGACCATAATAAACGACATATTACCAAATAAATCAATATGAACAGAAAATCGCAGCCAGCTCTGTCTGATCAAGACAATCCTCAAAGAGTTCAGACAACAATCCCCAATACTATGAAGACAGACCTGAATTAGTCATGGAGTTCCGCCTCCAACAACGCCCTGGCGGAGCTGCTGTAGAAAGTTGCTGATCTGTGCGGGCGTTGGAGCGCGCCGACCGGAAAGCTCAGGGAGATTTAGTGAACCAACAGTTCGCTCAGTCGCTAGTGCATCTCCCTCTGTGACAGCTTTAGACGCCTCGGCAGAACTCATCGTCTTCACCGCCACCGCAGCTTTTGGAGCAGCTTCTTTGCTCTCCGCACCTCCTCCAGCGGAATCTTCATCATCGCCGCTCTCACTATCAGCAGTTGCTCCATCGTCTTGTTGAGAGTCCTCTTCAGCAGCCTCATCGGAGGAGTCGGAATCTGACGATTCGTCACCCTCGGATTCACCACCTTCTGCCTCAGTGGACGATTCGTCACCCTCGGATTCACCACCTTCTGCCTCAGCAGACGATTCGGCACCCTCGGATTCACCACCTTCTGCCTCAGCGGACGATTCGGCACCCTCGGATTCACCACCTCCTGCCTCAGCAGACGATTCAACATCGGAGGATCCGGCTGAATCGCCTTCACCAGCTCCACTTCCAGCACCCGTGGAATCAGAAGCTGTCCCTGCATCAGAAGATGTCCCTGGATCAGCAGCTGACTCCGATCCAGCCACTGAGGCATTGGTGGCAGAAGTTGTGGAATCAGGAGCTGTCCCTGCATCAGCAGCTGAGTCCGATCCAGCCACTGTGGCATTGGTGGCAGACGTTGTGGAATCAGGAACTGTCCCTGAATTAGCAGCTAGATCTGCTCCAGCCACTGTGGAATTGGTGACGGATGTTGTAGAGGAGTCGGAGACCGTCGCCATCTGGAAGGAATCACCAAGGCTCAAATCAACCGAAACTCCCTCAGCAGCCATCGTTGATGGAGTTAGGGAAGCAGCTACAGCCTCAACAGATTGATCACTCTCGGACGAATCCGAAGAAGAAGAATCTGCCTGCGAGGCTATAGGTGAATCAGAGGATGTGGCTCCTGAGCCTGGCGTGGCAGCAGTGTCTGTTGTGGAAGCCTCTGAGCTTGCAGCGGCTGGCGTGGAGGCCTCTGAGCCTGGAGGGGCTGGCGTGGAGGCCTCTGAGCCTGGAGGGGCGGGCCTGGAGGCCTCTGAGCTTGGGGGGGCGGGCCTGGAGGCCCCTGAGTTTGGAGGCGTTGCTGGAGCTGGCGACGGAACAGGAGCGGGTGCCGGTAATGGCTCAGGCCTTTCTGACGGCGGTTCGGGCTTCGGCTCCGGTGCAGGCGGTTCAGGCTCCGGCTCTGGTGCAGGCGGTTCGGGCTCAGGCTTCGGCTCTGGTGCAGGCGGTACGGGCTCAGGCTTCGGCTCTGGTCCAGGCGGTTCGGGCTCAGGCTTCGGCTCTGGTGCAGGCGGTTCGGGCTCAGGCTTCGGCTCTGTTCCAGGCGGTTCGGGCGTTGGCTCTACTCCAGGCGGTTTGGGACCCGGCTCTGTTCCAGGCGGTCCAGGCGTTGGCTCTGTTCCAGGCGGTTTGGGACCTGGCTCTGTTTCAGGAGGTCCAGGCGTTGGCTCTGGTACCGGCTCTGGTGTCGGCTCTGGCGTCGGCTCTGGCGTCGGTTGTGGCGTCGGTTGTGGCGTCGGCGCATTACAAATATTGGAAGATGCACCAACAGCACAGGTTGCTTGTTGTGGATCAGACCCTTGAACAGTTAATACCCCTTCGTTGACCTCAGTAGAACCAGAATAAGTATTTACGCCCGTCAAAATAAGCGTACCCGAACCAACCTTCGTAATACCACCAGTACCCGATGCAATACCTGAAAATGTTGTGTTCTGATCATTTCCAACAGTTAAGCGGAATTCATTAAGCGAGATTTCCCCCGCACCGCCAACAGCACCAACACGATCATTTGCGTTCAGCTCATAAATAGAGCCATTATCTACACTAATACTAGTCAAATCACTTAAACTTCCGCCGACAAATAGCTTCCCCTCTCTAATCAGGGTCTGACCAGTATAAGTATTCGCTCCACTCAACGTCTGCGTACCTGTTCCAACCTTCGTGATGCCGCCAGTGCCGGATGCAACACCTGAAAAATCTGTACTACTGTTATCTCCACCAACCGTCAATCTATTATCACCAAGGCTGATCAATCCGCTTCCAGCAATCGAACCTACTTCGTCATCAGAACCCAATTCGTACGTACCGCCACTATCAACAGTAACAGCCGTCGAATTACTGAGACTTGCACTAGCATTGATCTTCAATGTACCATCGCCGGTGGTGGTTGCTCCGGTGTAAGAATGCACTTGATCAAATGTTAGTTCCCCAGGTCCTGATTTCAAAAATGACCCTGCTCCGCTAATGATCTTGGAGTAAGTCAACGAATCAGCCGACGTCAAATCAATTTCATAAATTGCTCCATTGGCAACCGAAACATCAGAAGACATAACTGAGCCTCTAGACTCCAATGTGCCTGAATTGACAATGGTATTGCCTGTAAAACTTTTTACTCCTGTGAGGGAAAGTTTGCCAGTACCACTCTTGGTAAGACCCCCAGTTCCTTCGACCGTTCCTGAAAAAGTCGTATTAGTATTATCGCCTCCCGAAGTAAGCGTAAAACTTCCTAAACCTATAGTGCCAGCCCCTGCAATCGAACTAACTTCATCATTAGAACCTAAATTATAAGTTGCCCCATTATCTACAGTGAGAGCGGTAGAATCACTAAAACTCCCACTCCCACTCATCGTTAATATACCATCACTGATAGTTGTAGGCCCGGTGTATGTATGCACCTGATCAAATGTCAGTTGCCCAGGTCCTGATTTTAAAAACGACCCCGCTCCGCTAATGATTTTGGAGTAAGTATTAGTATCCGAAGCGGATTCCAGGTCAATTTCATAAGTTGCACCATTGGCAACCGTAACAGCAGAAGACATCGCTGAGCCAACAGACTCGAACGTACCTGAATTAACTAAAGTATCTCCTGTGAAATTTTTTGCACCAGTAAGTGAGAGTTTGCCGGTACCACTCTTGGTAAGCCCACCCGTGCCCGCTATCGTCCCTGAAAAAGTCGTGTCAGAATTATCACCACCAGAAGTAAGCGTCGCACTACCTAAACTTAAAGTACCAGCGCCAGCAATCGAACCAACTTCTTCATTAGAAACCAATGCAAATGTAGCCCCACTATCAACATTAACAGCCGTTGAATTACTCAGGCTACCATTTACAGTTAATGAGCCTCCTGAAATCTTAGTAGCACCGCTGTACGTATTAGCACCATCTAAGACCAAGTTGCCACCTACCACTTCCAGTGAGCCACCTTGACTCGTTAACGCAGCTGCATAAGACCGGCTCCCGTCACTTGCTCCAAGAATTTCAATCTTGTATTGCTGATTGTTAGCAGTTGAGAACTGAGCAGAGAAGTCTTTAGCCTGACCTTGCTTAAATATTCCGCCATTGAATGATATTGTTCCAGAATAAGCAGAACCAAGAGCATCTATTGTACCAAGCCGAAGAAATCCATCGTTCAAAATAATATTTCCCGACTCCGTCAATCCACCATTATCCACAAATAAGCTCCCTCCATTAACGGTCGTAACACCTGTAAAAGTCGATGCGCTATCTCCATCAAGATCAAGTTCATTAGTGCCACTCTTCCGAAAATCGCCAGATCCTGAGAGCACGCCGCTATATGCTCGATCACCCCCACTGGTATCAACCTCTAGCACTGCACCAGAATCAATATCAAAATTACTAGAGTTATTGGGTACACCACTGATTATTAAAGTTCCTACATCAATGGAGGTCTGACCTGTATATGAGTTCGATCCACTCAATGTAAGAGTCCCAGAACCTTCCTTCTTAAATGAGCCATTGCCTGAAATTTGTCCAGAATATGTCGTATTACCGGCCTGAATAACCTCCAAGGCGGAACTAGTTGATATATTTCCAGAACCACTTAAGCCTCCACTGGCAGTTGATCTTATATTTATACTTTCTATGCTTAAATCTGCGTTGACTGCTACACCATCATCTGAATGCAGATTCAGGGGGGTATTAGCCCCTGTAATCGATTGATCAATAACTATGGTATTACCAGCATCAAGAGTCAAGGTATTACTAGTAGCCAATGTGATTTGATTCTGAACTTTTATATCTCTTGTTGCCGTCAGGGATACATTCGCTGCGGCCAAGGCCGATTGAATAGTTGAAGGTGTAACAAGTGCATCTGTATTAGAATCAGTGGAATTTGCTGTAGATACATCCAATCCACTGGAGCTCGACCGGGTGAAGTAAACTCCGGTTCCATCGTTAGTTTCAGTTCCATTTGGAGGCGTATAGCTCACTGTGATCTGATCACCGCCCGCGTTGTCCCCAAAGTAGACTATTAGAGGATAATATGAGTCTTGCGAAAGGCTAAACGTTGTCGTCGCTGATCTAGTTTGCGCTGGATGAGTTCCACCATTATTGACAAGTGCGTTGGCTGTTGTGATGGTTGATTCAAATGATTCGACAGATTGTGTGCTGTCGCTTCCTATCCAAAGATATGAAGCATCATCGCTTATTGTTTTAAAGGTGAATTGACCGCTGGCTGGAGCCTTGAAGTAACCGACAAACCGGACGCTATAGGTATCGTCAAAGTTCAGCCCAGGTGTTGTGGTGTTTATGCTTGTAAATGGAGAAGCAAACCGCGAATCAGATTCTACAGTAGCCGTATCAAAAAATGATATACTGTCAGCAAAATATCCATTGTATTTTGTACCGCTCAGGCCTGAAGAAAATTCGAATATGTCAATTATTATATCTCTTGGATCCAAGAGCCATAACCCATTAATCCCTTTTTCGGCTGTAGCATCAATCTGAATGCCATAGACGTCGAGCATATAGCCCGATGTCTCTATGCGACCGCCATTCCCGCGATCAAATCCACCTCTCGCCCTAAGTTCGCCAGAGACAATCGTCTGCGATTCGGGATTATTGATATTGCTCCAAACAACAATTTCCCCGCCATCACCAAACTCTCCAGCAGAAACATTTAAAAGAGCACCAGTCTCTACTGTGGAGCGTTTTGCCTGCCGCACTGCTGGATCACTGTTCTGCCAACTACCGCCCACCTCAATCAAGCCGCCACCATCACGGTGTTGAGCTTGCAAGGAGCTCCCAGCGCCAATTGTTACTGCGTTACCGGTCAAGGTCAGACGAGCATCCGGTTCCTCTGGTCCACCAACAGCAATCGTGCTGTTGCGCACTTCCACAGAGCCATCCAAGGCATCAGCAAACAATTCGCGGTCGATCCGAATATCTATGCCCTCCAGCTGAATGCCTGGGACACGACCATCAGCACCGGTCGACGCATTCAACCAATCGTCAAGATCACCTACTTCACCAAAACCCAAGGATCCAGGTAGAGGATCATCATTTAACGCCTGCAAAGCACTGGCCTGGGTCTTGAAGAGATCAAAGGTTCCCCTCGCAAACTTCAGGTTGCTGGACGTCGTCAAACTCAACTTCGGAACGTTGACGAATCTGGCGCCAGTCCCCAGATGAATCCCCCCTGGAGACATCCAGATCACGTTTGACTTCGATGACATCTTAAGAGTTTTGTCGATGTAGCTGCCCAGACGTGACGTCACACCCACGATCAGA
>QCSJ01000084.1 GCA_003211535.1 Synechococcus sp. AG-670-A05
TCACTCCTCAGCTTGAATCTGCTTAATGCTTGCTGATGCGGGACAGTTCTGACATTGAAAAGCTGAAGCCAGGATTCCTGCTGATTGGCATGTGAAAAGCATGACTTAAAAATTTTTCTGTAACGACAGCCTTCCCTTAGCAAGTATTGCAGATCGGATATGTGATTATCTGCGGATGACAAACCCCCAGATAAGACAAGACCACCACCGGTGGCTCAGTTGCAAATCCGGTCATCGGTAGCGCTACTTTCACTTGAGCAGGTCCTCGCACTAGAGCTAGGTCCCGACTGGCGCGATAAAAATTTAGATAGGTCTGAGAGCTAAATTTATATTGCCTACAAACCACTGCGCACTGCGAATTTCTTCAAACATGAGAAACAACTTCCCGTAGGATCCCATCGCTCTAATTCGATATGCCCACTCAATCTCGTTGTGAGGCTTATAAGATTTTTTTTGACTTGTTTTTCGACTCCCACAACGGTTTCAGGTTCCTCCAGTTGAAGCAGACCTTTGCTTGAACTTCTTCAGTTAGATCGAAGCTTGCACAAGGCCTGAAGTGGTCGACATTCCAAGTGCCTTTGTTATCCCAAGTCATTTCGCTTGAGAATTGAGACTCTATCCACTCAGCTAATTCTTTAGAGGTACAACCTAGATATTCTTAGAGATGGTTTGATTTCCTAGCCCTAGTGAACTTTAGTATATAATTTAGTCATATTTGTAGTTGACTACGCATGATCTACTGCGGATTTTCTGCCCGCTGGGTCCTCATGTAATCTGCACGTCGATTACGATTTTTAGCTGCCAAGCGCTCTGATCGCTTATTACCTTTCTCTCGAAAGACGAGATCTTCTGCTTCTCGTCTCTTTGCTTCATCATTTGACTCGTTGAGCCAAATTTCATATCTATCACTGCTTTTGAATCTGTCTTGGCTTTCTTTATTCTCTCGTAGGCACAATCAGCACATGGGCTGTGGTGAGCACATTTTTGAACTAGATGACCGTTCTTCCACTTAAGTCCCGTGAAAAATAAGGAGTTGCCGTTCTGCTTAGACTCTACCTTGCCTCTAGGTAAGACGCTGAACTGATCGAATATTCCTTGATTGTCTTGTCTGTTTTGTCGTCGCTGTCACTCTTCTTCTGTAGTTCTTACCTCGCGCACTTCGGCGTATTTTTCAGATTGTTTATTTATGTCGTTTTTTGCTAGCACTCTGTTGGGCAGAATATTTTTTTGCTTTTATCTGTGGTGGTGAAGGTGTTTCCACAAATCACACGAGTCCTCTGGATATGAACAGCGCCACTGCAGCGGGTTTTGCATCGTGCATTAACGCTGCCTGAGACTCGTTTTCTCAATTCTGTTAGGTCGAGATTTCGTCCGCACTTGCTGCAGTTCTTTGTGTCGCCCATTAACTAGCCCTCGCTAGAGCACCAGCAGCGAGGTCTACTGCCAGCAACGCCTTAAATGATTACGGCAATTCTCGATAAGGAATCGGCACAGATTTGTCGTCTTGCAGGGATGCTGCACATCGTACGTGTTGCTGGTGGCATGGTCCTAGCTGACGAGCCGAACTCTCTAGATCTGGTCAAGCTCGCAGGGGCCATGGTTGACCATTTGTTTATTGAAATCTAACAGTTCCACCACGGCTCTCAGTCAGCTTCCACGCTGATTATGTACCACATCCACCAGGTCGCGCAGAACGTCGGAAAGGCGATCAGTCGCCAAGAAACCAGGTACAAATTCACCACGAAGCTGCGTCTCGAAATCACCGCTGCTGATTTCCAGCAGTGGGTCAACAAGTTGGCGGAGCTGAACTGCGCCACCGTCACGTCAACGTCGTGAGGTGCGCCTTTGTATGAGGCCACTAGGCCGATGAGTGTCTGACAGACACGGCCAGACATTCAACGTGTCTGGCTAAAACCACTGCATCGCCGCCAGTCATCTTTGTCCGCCAAAAGTGGACGACATCGCTTCGGTCGATGCGATGAGCGCCGTCGATCAACTTTGCATCGTCAGTGAACTGGAGATTGCACCGTGATTCTTTTTTTGAGGTCTGGAAAGCTGCTTGAATTCAAGGCTGTGGCCGCAAAAACTCCTTCGTGCCGAATAAAGCCTTTTTTCCCAAACACCTCGGTGTATGTCTCAAGTTTGCTTCCCGCTGGATTAACTGACGCCAGAGCGGGAGTGGGCAAAATTAAGGCCATCAGCAGAAGTAGCCGTTTCATGCCAAAAGGCTCGGTATGCCAACCAGTCTGGCTAGGACTCGATTTATGCCAAACAAGGAACGCAGCTTTCACGAGGCGCCAGAAAAAGCTGGTGGTGAGTGGTGGCTGTATTCCGAGCAGAAGAAGAAGCTCTGTGACTTCAAGCCCGACACAGCCACGGTTCACGCGCGTGGGTAGCCATGTGGACCTACAGCTACGTTCCACCCCACCCGCCTGAGCCGATGACTCGCAGGCGGATGCTCAGGCACAACGCAGTTGAGGCTTGGCAGACAATGCAGAGGACAGTTTGGAGACGCTGCCCCCCGCCTGTGCGCTGCTTAGTCGCAGCCGCCGCCTTGTTGCAAGGGGACCACTGTTACGCCGCTGATGACATTTGAATCCATAAGAACCCGCACTTGAACGCCGCCACTGAGATCTTCAGCTAATTCCACGGCGAGCCCAACTAGCTCCTCTCCGTTGGTTTTCGTGAAGTTCAAAAGCTCTACGCGTTGAAGTTCCTTGGAGGTGGACACAAGCAATATGACGATCTTGCGATCTTTTTAACGCTGATCTGACTCTCCGCATCGTCAGAGAGGGAGTCATTGGTGTTATGAGCGCCCAATGGTCATGCAGGGGCCATTGGATGGAGGTGGGCCTCCAAAGTCACCATCGCCACGTCCACATGTGCTGCTTGTTCTTAAGAGGCGATGGCGGTGACTAAATGAGCCGCAACTACTGCTGCATTTGCTGCTGCTGCTGAATCAGCGATTTAGGCCGCTTGGACTGGCTTGCTGCCAGATACTTAATAGAGGCTTCGACCGACGACTTCGTAGAAGCGTCGTCAGTCCACTGCCCGTAGTGGCGAATGTGTGATTTAGATCGTGGCCCATGAGCTTTGCGGTGTCACGCAGGGGCAGCGGTCGCGGGTAGTACTGGGCCGCCCGCTATGCATAGCCATGCCGTAGTAAGTAGGGCGTCAGGTCAGGTTTAGATGCCTTCAGCGATTGCCAGGTCGCATTTCGGTCGAGATATTTCCGGAATGTATGGCCGCAAGCCTTGAACGCTCCAGAGTCAAGGTCTCTTATGCTCTTGGGCAGCTTCACCAAGCCGGACTGAGGGAGCTGCACCAACCGCGAGCTTCGGCTTGAAGCTCCTTCAGAGGCAGCTCCTGAACAGTCCTCGGTGGCTTTGGTGTTGCTTAGCTGTGAACGTTCCGATTCGCGTTTCCGATTTTCAGGTTGCCATCGTCAACGAAGAGCACCATCAGCTCTTCCGGCTTGATTGGCACAGTTGGTTTAGGGGCGGTTTGACGATGACCAATCAGTTCTTTGAGGTCATCTGCCACTAGAGGCAGCCATTTCTTGTCTGCACCGTATTTATTGACGGCAAATTTCAGGAACCGTGCAACGTCCAAAAGGTTGCGTTTGCGACTTGACGAGCCTGGCACCACTTCCATCAAGTGCTTGCGGGCATAGAGTCGCATAAGCACCATCGTGTGCCGCGCCAGTGCGAGACGTGATTATGGCAAAGGCTCGGTTGATCCGATATTCCTCGTGTAAGGCGTAGTTGCTGGCTTTGACAACGCCTGAATCAACCTTGCTGCCCTTGTAACAGGAGTCAACTTCCTCCTAGTTGATAGCGTCGCAAGTGAGTTTGGTGCTGCTTCTAACGAGTTCGCAAGCCTCAGCCAGGCCGACGTTCAATTCTGGATCCTGCATCTTGGCGACCATCTTGCCAATGAGGTTCAGGACCTTGCGGTGACTGCCACGAGTGAACGGCAGGTCAGTAGAGACGAATTGAGTTTTGCCGCGCCTTGCGTTGCCAGCTTCGGCTCTGCCGATCTTGAAGCGATCGTACTGTTCTTTAAGGATCTAGCCGGGCCCGTAGTCATCCTTCACGACTTGGCGCAGCGTCTTTAGCCATAACTGTGCCTGAGCCATGACCCCCTTCTTCTCGTTCATGTGGTCAGAGCCTGCCGAAATTGAGTCTGATTTCTGCCCTTCTTACCATGGCAATTGTCGCAATTGAGGGAGTGGTCCTCCAAAACCAGTAGTGCTACTGGGGTTAGAGCTAGTTTTCCCACTTGATCTCGGCTTTGCCGATATTTTCATTGCATGCAGGGGGCAAAAGTTCTAGTCTCCTAGGCATTTCAAAAAGAACGCAATCCTCGACTAATATTTTAGCGGCTTGAGAGAGCCTTTTTTTGCTGTCAAATGGCTAAGTAATAATCAACGTGCGCAAAGAAGGTTAAATACATACGCTTTGTGGCGATGTGCTCCGTCGCGCATAAAATATCGCAATACCGACTGCTTTAATTATTAGTTGCCCTTTTTTAGCCTATTTCGTAATTTCGCTCAGTATGAATGAGGTCACCGGAGTGAACCTATCTACTTCTCTGAACAACCAGCCTACCGTAAAATTGACTGTTTTTCATAATACTCGACATTAGCTGTATATATCCCAAACATGCGTTTTAGTGTCAAATCGTCAGCTTTCTATTCATTCAGGCTAATCTAGTCTTCAATCGCCTCCGCTTGGAAGGCATTGTTGAACGCCAACGTGCAGCACTTGAATTCGATGACGATGCATCATGTGTGCTGTCACTAGATCCATAAGCAATTCACTCTTGCCGTGATCGGTGGCTGTACAGTGATCGCAGTATCTGTCGACTGATCAGCCTCCGCCGCCTACCCCAATAACTTCCTCCAGCTCTTAATTCACCAATCCCAACTCGCCAAACTTAAGCCGAAATACGCGTATTGACTGCTTCAGTGCCAGGCGAGATAATTTTTATGTAATTAGATTGACCATCATTCAATTAGGTTTAATATTAAAAGATAGAAGGAAATGCTTTGCCTGCCGCCAAACATCCAGAAAATGAGGCACAGCGGCTAAGCGCTCTCAATGAATACAAAATTCTTGGCACAAAGCCAGAGCAGTCATATGACGACATCACCAAAATTGCTTCAAGTGTATGTTCAACCCCAATTGCTCTTCTGAGTTTAATTGATGCTGACAGACAGTGGTTTAAGTCAAAAGTAGGGGTTGACATAGAAGAAACACCCAGAGATTGGTCTTTTTGCGCCCATGCAATCCATTCATCTGACCCACTCATTGTCCCAGATGCCCTTATGGATGATCGATTCCATGATAATCCACTTGTTTGTGGCGACCCAAAGATAAGACTTTATGCAGGTTTTCCTCTTGAAAATAGTGAGGCATTGAGAGTGGGCACACTATGCGTCATTGATCGAGTACCCCGTCAATTATCCGATAAGGAATGTGGTGTTATGAAAGCTCTCGCAAGGCAGGTTGTTGCGTTTCTGGAATTGCGAAAAAAATCGATTAATTTGATTGAATCTTTTTGCGAGCATACAGAAAGAAATAGAATGATTTCAACATGCTCTTACTGCCGGAAGGTTCAGGATAAAAACGGACATTGGATGTATCTTGACAAGTATCTTTCTCAAAGATCAAATTTGAATTTCACTCACGGAATCTGCGATAGATGCATTGAACAGCATTTTCCTGAGGTTCTGGATGCCTGGCAAACAGAAAAGGGGCGTAGTTAAAAGCCCCCTACCCTGAGCGCTAGTTCGAGTGCTCCAAGTCCAAGGAGGAAAGTACCACCAAGCAGAGCAAGCTCTTTAGGGTTTTGAGCCATTGGAAGAAGGGCAGAGCCCACCAGCAACGCACCAAGAAATCTAAAGGGAATCTGTAGCGCTAACATTTAGGAGGATTACGATTTGACCGTCGCCGCATGCTGTCTTTACCCAACTTCATGAAATAGGCTTAATAAGCTACTTCTAGCGGCGTCCCTCGCGGCAGAACTTAATACTCCGGCAAAACAAAAAGCCCTGCATAGGCAGGGCTTGTGGTCATCGTGCGTAGGAAACCCTTCAATAGACGAATAGTGGTCTCTTCGCGGTAGGTGCTGCTAGTAATGCTTCCAGTCGTTGAACTAAAGCTTTGGTTTTCGCGGCTTGACGGCAACTGACGAAAGCAGCTCCGTTGTAATAAAGGGAAGTCATCAACGTGACTCACCTGGCGTAAGAAGCGCCACGAAAGGTCAGTGTTGAGTGCACCTGTACAGGAGCTGCTGAAGTGCGAGCCTGATAAGTCTTTCCTCGATACTGAAGTTCAACGATCGGTTGAACCAAAGGCAGCTTGGTTCCTATGTGGATCCCAGGCAACGCCCCAAGCCCCTGCTGAAGTCCCTTTAAATATAAATATTTTATTAAAAAGTATAAATTACTACAAATTTCAGTATATTTATCATTATGAAGTATCGAATCCTACGAAACTGTAAGGACAATTTCAGGCCAAAAGCATTCCAAAATAGTAGGTTGTTATTGATACTCGCTAGCAGAGTTGTGCCTGAGGAGATCTTCTACGCAAAAGGGGCTGTAATTCAAAGCCATTACGCGATTTCAAATGAAACACCAGATTCATGGTCCTATTGCATCAAGGTAATAGTCCCTGAACGAGGCAACAATTTTGATGAAGTTCTCGAATACAGAGATCGGCAGTTGCGTCGTGAGATTAGTCGCGGGATTAACGATGCAAGAGAACCAGTGAATGTTGTGCAGACAAGGTTTGAGCGCGTTGGATATGACTCATTCGCAATTGACTTTTGTCACTCAAATAAAACACCTGAACTAGTATTTGTCTCGCCAATCTGTAAGCCCGAAAAATCAGATCTATCGTATAGCTCAATTGCGGATATTGCTTATACATTCGACTGTAATTGCGACGTACATGCCCATTGCGCTAAATATATTCAAAGTACGACTC
>QCSJ01000085.1 GCA_003211535.1 Synechococcus sp. AG-670-A05
CTACTCGATCAACCTCGGTGGCATACCGCTGAAGCTTGGATCAGCCTCCAACGCCTCGTCGCTCAGGGTTAACTGGCGGTCGACGAGTCTTCTGCTGTCTTTGGTTGGCAATGGAGCCAGCCAAGGCAAGGGTGCGGTCTAGCAAGCATCAGAAGTACCTCCCAGTCATTGGGTTGATGCCACTGATGAGTTGCAGCTCACGGACCTTGGCTGCTCGTTCGCTGGCCTCTTTAAGGCGCTCTGTGCACATCTGCAAGGCCTGCGCTGCCATCACTCTGGCCTCTTTCTCCTCGTCGATACGCTGTCTAATGCTTGGGTCGTACCGCAGAAGTGAGCTAGCTCTGCAAACTTGTGCAATAAGCTATGTAAGTGACAGGTTTAAACTGATTTTTGCCATGTCGACCGATTGACCGTAACGACGTGATGGCAGGTGACGCTTAGCACAATCAATCTTGGCGATTCTGGCTTCCAGTTGGCGAGCCATGGTTTCTGATAGTAATGCACTTGGGTAAGAGGCCATGATGGCCTCATCAATAGATTTAAATTCAGCTGAAATAGGTAGTTATGAGTTGGCTTTAACGATTTGCTAGTGGGTAGTAGGACGTCATATAAGTACGTCGTCATCAATTTCAAAGACTGCACGCTGACGTTCAATGCCGGCTTCATGTCGAATACGATTGATCATCATGTCAGCCTGAATAGGAAACTAACGTTTGGGCACAAAAAAGCGTATTTGGGATACATGCAGCTTAGCTGTTTATAGTATTTTGTGAACTGCTATTTTAAGGTGTACTGGCTGATTTGCGTGGCAGGTAGGAGTCGCTTCGGTGGCTTCTACTTTTGCCAGTTCTGGTTATGAAGTCAACTATTTCTAGGTTCTGAATTATGAAATAAATGACTAGATGCCTTTCAGAAGTTAGGTTTTCAGCGATTGTGCGTACAAATTGGTGAGATCCGTTGCGGCAGAAGCGTTTGCTATAAATCTGCGCACAATTATGCGCACAAGGCTGCAGGATTCAATAAAAAACGGCCCTCAGCAGTTCTGAGAACCGTTGGTATGACAGACGCCCCCTGTTGGATTCGAACCAACGACCGACAAATTAGAAGTCAGTTTTCGTGCCAGTTGGGCCAAAGGATTTGACCGATTTGCACGAATCTGCACCCAAAATCGATCTATCATTTGTCTGGGACACTCCCAGGTAGCCCGGGGTTCAATGCTTTTATTTCGCAGCGATGTGACTCCACTGTCATGTAGTGGGTCTCTTCTGCTGTTAAGGCCTTACTGCTGCTATCAAAACTGAGTGAATTTAGTAGCAACGGCTATTGAGGAGCTCCAGCCTCAATGGGCAAGACGGGCCAGTCCTCATGTCTGCCTCTCTTTCCAGGTGTCAATTGTACCCTGTGCCACACACAAAAACCCGTCCCCACCGGGCTGGCACAATGACATTTTAGTGATTTTGTTTCTCTTTTGTTAGGAATCACCTCACGTGTTGGAAATAAGGACGCAACCCCTTGAGTCGGAAACCTAGCCTTTTGCTGTAGTTTCTTTTTGTATTGGAACGCCGTCGTCTTCCATCGCACGCCTATTATTAGCTTGTAGCAACAGCTACAAAACGTTCACCCCTTTCAGGGGCGCAGACACTCCAAGCCACGGAACGGGGGCTTGGGATTCTCTGAGGAACTTCCGATGACCACTCTTCAATATAGAGGTCACTCCTACACAATTCCCGCAGCCATTCCCAAAGTTTGCGTTGAGCTAACTTACCGCCGCGAGCACTACAACACCTGCCGAGTAGAAGCCGCTCACAACGCTCATCCACGCCTGACCTACCGAGGCACTTCTTATACCAAGTAATCAAGGCTCACCGGATCGAAAGCCCCCGCCTTTGGCGGGGGTTTCTTTTTGGCATCTCAGTTGCCGACGAGTCTCGGTCCGCAACTGCCTACCATAAGTATTTATGCTGCTAGCAAGTGGCTCACGGCTGCCTACGTTTCAACCGTCTTGAGACTTGTAGGCCCCTTTTCAGCACCACTTGGCCATGCGCCTGTCACCTTGGAAACGCCAATCCATGACTGACCGCATTCTTAGAATCTCCGCCGCGCTGCGTGAAGCACAGTTGCAATGTCTTGAGGCTTCTCTGGCATCATGGCCAGCTTCCAAACCTCAGCCTTTGGAAATAGCTCCCAGAGGCAAGGACGAACCAGAACGCGACTGATCGTTAACGGTCGCTCTTCAGCCTTGATCAGCACGTCATATTGAGGTCATCCAATTATAGCTTATGTTTAATGATAGCTTTTGTAGAGGCGATTGTCTCGATAGCCCTGGGCGTCTTGCTCGCCTGGTTCACCACCAAATTGATTGTCTGGTTTTTCAGTCCTGACCGGTATCGACGTTAGGGCTTTTCAGAAGGATGAATTCTTATCACTCAATACCTGCAACTCTTACGGGCATTACACGTCTATCGATCTGTCCTACTCAAGTGGGTTATTCCCCAGACAGCCCCTTCTATTGGTTGGGCTGACTCACAGCCGCTGACCAAATCAAAGATGTGGGGCCAAAGAACCGCGAGGAAAACGATGTTCGCCCCGAGCAATGCCATATCAATCTTAACAAGCTCGCAGCGGTAGACATCCTTGAGGCTAATTCACCACGTCTTTTTAGATATCTAAAGAGCGTAGAAAGCTCTCCTTAGCAATCGCTAGTGCCAAGGAGGCTTTATCTACCAGCTACTAGTTCGCTCTCCCGGTGCTGCCTGGACATTTAAGCGTTCAGGCATTGGCTTCCTAGACCTAAAAAATGGGGGCAGGCGAGGGAGTTGGCAGCGTCTTTTTCTACAGGTTTTAGTTTCCGGAAAATCTTCCGTGAACGTCTATTCAGTGATTTCAGGGACTACCCCGAGACGCCATGGCGCCATCTGCTGGAGTCCTCTGCACAGCTCTCAAACGCCGATCAAGTTGGAAGCTCTCGATTCAAAAGTCTTCGCCTGGCTTGAGCCTCCTCCTGCTTAGCTTCTTCTGCCTCGGCGTGTAGGAAGCGCTTCCTCCGGGCGGATTCATAACCACTCAGGTCTGAATACTTCTCCTTGACTGGTTTGGGCTTCACCTTGAGGACTGGCTTAGACTTGACCAACCCCATCAAATGTGGGTGGATTCCTCTTCGACTCATTTGTCTGGTTTGTTGCGTTGTTCTCGCGTCGTGATCTACTCGACCCGAACGAACTAAATGATGATGTAGAATCCATATTTATTTTTTAGAGATGGTGATGATATTTGAAGTCAAACGTCGATGGTTTTACTGTTTTACGGCTGCGACCTGCGCTTTGACCGCTTCGATCTACTCTCGTTGCTGTTGGTCAACTACATAGGCTTGCAGGATCTTAAATGCTTCGGAGATGTTTGAAACAGGCGTGTTGCCCCTCTCACATTCCATTCATCCAGTCCCAACTTGATGAGTAGTTTAACCAGCTTTGGCGCTACTTCTGCATACAGCGTCTGAGCTTGCTGGAGGCTGCCTCTGATCTGTACATTCAAAAATGGATCTGCTTCCGAATGCTTCCGCCACGTCCTCAGGTTGCGATCAACGACATCCGCTCTAGAAGCGCAATCAATCCAAGACGCTCTGGCAGCCCGCAGCACAAGAGCTTGTTGGATTTGTGGTGGCAGACGGAATGGCTTGCCTCTGCGTCCTTCTGGCATCTGTACAAAGGCTTGAGTCATCAGTCACCTGTTACGACCCAGGCTTGTGCAATCGTTTGTGCTGATGGTGAATTGCTCATCATCCTCGCCCATCGATCGGGACTCGTTTCAGAGATACTTTCCTGTACAGCCCGGTCGCTACAACGGTACCGTTTTTGCATCGCCATAATCTCATCATCAGCACGCTGATCATTCTGACGTTGTTTTAGTTGGAGCACTTGCTGCGCTTTTCACTCCAAACCAGTAGTAGGGTGATGGTGGACGTCCTGCGGCAGTAGCTGTCCGCTATTCCTAGGTGCCACGGTATCTGCAGGCATAGAACCTGAACTCAGCCCTCCATTACCGAACAGATTCTGGAAAAGTGCAGGTTCATTAGACTGCAACGCGTTCTCTGCAGTCAGACCGAAGTCACCTTTTTTCTTGGGCAATGGTGAACATTGAGTTCCAGGGAATATCTTGCTCTACTAGTTGGCGAATTCAGCTGTATGATCGATGTTCATAGATAACGAGCTAGTCGCTTCGTGATCAGTTGGGTGATTCCTGCGCTTTGTCTGTCGCGTAGAACTTCGGGTCTCACCCTCTATGTTCTCCAAATACGCAAAGAAAGAAAGACTCAGACTTAAAACGATTGTGAGGATTATGGATTAAACTGTTTGACAAATTTGTTCGCGCTGCTCATCAGTGACTACTTTGCTGGTGATAGATCTCAGTCGGAATCTATCCACTGCAAGAACTGACCGCAACGAAATCCTAGCTATCCTAAGCGCTCTATGTATCCGCTTAATCGCAGTGTATTAGAATTAAATAGACTTTGCATGTTGACAATTGTCCATTAGGTGTGCAATATTAACTGAAAGACGAATAGCGAAGGAAAAATTGAACCCTTTTTTCCTTCAGCTTGGCTGGACAAGATAGGCATGACCGACAGATAAATTAATTTATACAGTTATTCATTAATCCAGTATCTTTCATATTGATTGCTTTTGCATTACATAGTATGTAGTTTTTTAGTTTCGTGGCGGGTAGCCTTTTCTCAACAGGTAGAAGAGGACAAGCCAGACTCTGACTTACCTCTGAACCTTGGTTGCTAAATAGATGTATGAAAAAAGATCGCTTCGATCGAGCACGTGTTCTATCGACTTCTGGGCTTGATTAGCTTTCTGAGGCTTTACCTGAGAACCAACCCGATTTAGCTATGTTGCTTCGACGTACTGATGCTCAGGTGTCAGAGGGTTTGCAGCTCAATTGGAGGTATGTAGCTGAAGGCTTCGTGCTGTTGTCCGCTCCAACAACAAAAGATGGAAAGAAGAGAAGATCCGTTCCAATCCATCCCAAAACTTGCAGCCGGGTTAGCAGCTTGGAAGCTAGTGGTTAATCCAGAGATCGATTCAGCTCAATGGCTCTTCCCAGTTCATAAAGCTGGTGAATATCTGACAGGATGTGGCTTCGACCACGCTTCATTGAAAGCATCCCATGAGCTTGGCTTCGGTGGAATTTTGATGTATTCATTCAGAAGGAGTTTTCCGACTGCTTCGAGTGCAAATGGATTCCCATTAAGGGTGCTCCAGGCAATCTCAGGTCATAGCGATTTGAACGTCTTGTGTCGGTACCCGAAGTCAGCGATCAGGCGAAGCTTGACGCTGTGATGGCTGCCGCATGAGCGGGGGTGTTACCTAACAACATGAATGAGTGAAGTTGGTTCACTCTTTCAGGTACTTAATTTTCTCGGTTTATAGCTTCAGTGCATCTAATTTCATGTCTCCACATCTTTTGTATCTTCTCGACGCCAAAAGCGAACTAATGCTTAACTCGAACAATTATCGCATGAGGCTTAGATTGAAACCAACAGATGAAGGTTGGAGATTACGGAATTAAAGCGTCTTTAACTTTTGCAGTTCAAGGGAGAAGCGCCTAACTCTCGATGGTGATCACTAGATCGCGGTCCCTCTAATTAGCGAGGTATTGCACGTCTTGATTTTTAGCGAATACCCGTATCTGAGCGTATTCCTCTCTTTGCTTGAGGTCATTCAGACGTCTATTGAGGGCCGCCAGCTCACTCTCCAAGGTCATTGATTTTTCTCCTGATAATAACGGGCCGTCAGAACTTTTAAGAATTTGATGATTCTCATCATAAGTTAGGGCTTACTGGCATTGGCTGCACGCTCGATATATATGTCTAATTTTCGACTGTCGTCCATTTCAGGGGCATGGGATTCGAAAGCGTTGACAAGACAGACCGTTTCATCATTGCTGCTAGGGCACGTGCCAAAGCTGCTTTGCACGAGTCGTCTCCAAAGCTTACGTCGCTTGAGAAAGCGATGTGGCTCAAATTGAAGCGAGGCGAGCAGACCTGTAAAAACAGTAAAGTGTCGTAGAGGCTCCTCACGTTCCAATGGACAAATCACTCCTCGCAAGGGTGTGGATTTTTGTCCGTTATTAGCTTCTGATGCCTGACTGCTCTTCTTCTGGTACGGATATCGGGAAGTCCTAGACCCCCCTTGATTTAGGGACCCTCTCCATCTGACACTGTCCTTTATTTAGAGTATTTAGTGAGATCACTTGATCCATTGCGCTTGAACATGTCTTTGGCACCAGAGGTGCCTTTTGGAACGGTTTAGACACCCCCTTACTTAATGAAGGTGTACTCAATCTTGTGGCTACCTGTTTTGCCGTAATTCACTTGCCGTCGATCTACCCTAGTGACAGCCGCTTCGATTTAGAACTTATACATCTCACCCTTACAGCTCTGTTTGAGCAGGCAGAGGGTTTTTTGAATCTGCTAATTTCGGCCAAGCCATTCAACACTGAACTACCAATGGGGAGAGTGCCGAAGGGTTCTCAGCAGCTTTCCCCTGAAGGTCTACCGATCTATATGTTTATCCAGCCTTCCACCGTGGAGGTTTAAACGTAGTGATTCATCACTGCCAGTGAGTTGAAAGTCGAAGTTCCGTTCCACCAGCACCGATCTGTCTTTCAGGTAACGAAGCCGGATATGCTGCCCATCGTCATTAGTACGCCTCAGCGCCCAAACGTCACTGGCACCGGTGATGATGTAAGACGAGCCGAATAGATCAGAGTGGGTAATTCCTC
>QCSJ01000086.1 GCA_003211535.1 Synechococcus sp. AG-670-A05
GCGGGTGCCGCGGCGGACTTCCATCAGTTCAAAGCCCCGCCGCTGATGCTCGGCTGTGGTGGCTGCAAGGGTTTCGGTATAGCCGACCAGAATGGTGTGATCGATGCCGCGGTAGACGGTATAGACAACCCCCTCAGGTTTGGCTTCCAGGGTCTGTACCCGTTCGCTCAGTGCGATCATGGCTTCCATCGCTGATGCCTGCAGAGCCTGTTCAAACAGGGTTAAGGAATGCGTCATGGTCAGAGTCCTCCGATGGCCAGTCGTTCTTCGCAGGCCCCCTCGTAGGCACTAATTGCCGCCGAAGGAATGGAGCCTTTGCTTTTCAGTTGCCGGACTGAGAGTTCCACGCACTGCAGCACGACACTGGTGAGTTCCCGGCCTTCACAGAGCGCCCAGCTGCGCAGAAGCACGTGGAGGCTCGGCGGCACGGACACCGTGAGCTTTACCTGGTTTTCCCGCGTCGCCGCTTTGACCATATCAAGGGCCTGCTGAGCAACTTAATAGTAGCCTTGAAGTAACTGCACAGCAACTCTCCAGTTGCTCCGGGAAGTCTTGAGAGCTGCCCCGTGATATTTCGCGCGTTGCAGTTGATCTGTCGCCGTGGCGAGGGTTGTGTCGCTGAATCACAGAAGGTGGATGGCTTCTGTTGGCTCAGCCAATGTGTTCAGAGTTTCATGGGACTCATGAGCACTCCATCTCCGTCCGGTACCTGGAGCAACAACCAACCACCCGCGACGTTTGAAAAGCTGTGGCGTGGATTGGTTCTTGTCGCTGCCATTCACCTTGGCGGCATGCTCGTCAATGTTGTGTTTCAGATACTTGGAAACAACAGCCTGGATGGCATTCCCGCCAAGTTTTTGGGCCTGTAATTCCGGGCACGATCACTGTTCATTGGTTGACGGCCCGTGATCCTGGCTAGGGATTGCGGGTATTTATATTGGTCTCTGGAGTGATATGAGCCATTGCGCTTAAGGTTGTTAGGTCAGTCCAAAGACTACGTAGTGCTAACAAATTATTTCTGTTCCAGTTGCGAATCATTTCCCTTAATGAAGGATTTTTAGAGAGCTTGATCCGCATCTGTTAAGAGTCTCATCCTCTACGTTAAGTCAATAATCTGTCGTTCGCAGCATCTCCGTTACCGTTACGCTCTAATTTCCAGTTATCGTTTGACCAATGATTTGACCTCCTGCAAGCGATGAGGATGAGGGGCTGGACTTGGACATCGCAGGGTAGTCCCCTCCATTAAGAAAACAATATACGAAAGAGCTTTGAAGGACTCAATCTGTTCTTCAAAAGCGGAGAGGGTGGGATTCGAACCCACGGTGCCTGTGAAGACACGCTGGTTTTCAAGACCAGAGCCATAAACCACTCGACCACCTCTCCAGGCGGGGGTCAATCGATCGGATCAACATGACCAGTCTACCCAATCGTCAACTTGGCTGAAAGCCAGTGCTAGCAATGGGTCTGCCGGACTAGAGTGTTAGGAGAACAAGCGTCAAAAGAGCTCGTTCAAGCACCTCAACAAATTGGCTGCAAGCGTGCCCTGAAATGGGTGTGCCCTAAAACGTGCCCTAAATGGCTTAGACCCATTCCGCTGGGTAGAGCCTTGTCCTAGTGGCGGTCAGCTCAGGCATGTCCTCTATGAGGTGCTGGGCTGCCCACATGCCTCTGACCACTCGGCAGACACCTTCCCGGTCGCAAACCCTGTAGTACTCGAAGCCCTCTGGTGCGTTGGTGAGTTGGGTCTTGGTCCCTTTCATGTTCTGTATCTATGCTTTACCTACAAATAGGAATCAAATCGAGTCCCGTCTGGGCAAGCTGAGATAAAAATTTCAACTCGTTACAAATCCTTGAATGGCTTAACGGTTGTCGTCCCCAAGGTCTGATTTGGGTGGATAGGGTCTCCGGACTACTGGAATCACACCTCATGAAGCGTCATCCGAACCTTGCCTTTTTTGGTGGCACCGTGATTATCGCGATCATGGTCATGGCCGCTTTCGCCAACGTGGCTAACGCTGGCGGTTGCTCTTACAGCAAGTCAGCCGAAGCAACCCCCGAGCAGATCGAGTACAAGCAGACCGACAAGAAAGAAGTCGAGGCTTGATCGCTTAGAACAAATCAAAAGGTGTCACTCCTAACTGGCACTGTGACAGTTGGGACGCTTATGGTTGTGGAGTGTGAGGAAGACCTTACGGGTTGGAAACAAGGACACAACCCCGTGGGTTTTCGGAACCCCTGCCTTTGGCGGGGGTTTCTTTTTGACCGCCTCAGTTGCCGATGTCGTTTTAGCCTTGAACAGACCCTCTCGTCTGTACTTGTGCAGGGTGTTGCGGTGCAAGAAAAGCACCGCACTCGCCTAGTTAGTTGGCAGCCACCTCAAAGCAACCCCCTGACGTCAGCAATGGCGTCTAGGCGGTGGTATTCCCAGTCAGTTCTTTGCCTACGTTTGATGGCACTGATGCTGCTAGAACTGAACCGTCCATCATTTCGATAAGCAGTAATCGTTTGGCTGCTGACACCAAGTAGACGTGCCAGCTCACTTAGAGGAATCCACGGACTAATCGACTCGGGTGATTTCTCAATCAGAAGATTGAGGTTGTGACGCATCTGCCGCACTTCGGCAGCAGGCGACGCATTAATTATCAGGTCCACAAGACAAGTAATGGCGTTTGCTTGTACAACTGCACCCCGGTCACGGACTCGGTGAAGCCAATTTGCGCAACAAACAATTGGGTGTAGCCATACTTCTCAATTATTATTGAATTATTTGCTGGACATGGTCACGGCAAACGTTCCTTATAGAAGATACACACGTATCTATGCAGTGTCTACAATGTTTCATAGAGTAATGATCATTTTGTACAACACTTACCACTATGTAAATAAACTAAAGAACTCGCACCTAAATGATAAATCACTTAAGCAAACAGTTCCTGTAACTCACGCCTACGTGACTGAAGGCTTTGAGCTGAATCCAATGCTAACTCTTCATGCTTTGTGACCTTTAGCGAACAAGCTAGGGCACGATATGGAATGTGAACTCCGTCGTCAATAATGGTACCAATTGAACTGCTATTCGAGAGATGAAGAGTCATGGTCGCATTAAGCCAATGCATATGGTCTACGAAAGCATGATCCATGTTTGTGGGACGGTTTTCCGAACTCACCCCGTCAAATGGCTTAAAACAGCACTGAAGCGCATGCCTGACTTCTGATAGCCCACAATTGCAAGTGCCACAACCGACAAATTCAGCACAAGGAAGGCTGTAACCAGTTTGAATTCATCTTTCATCATCCAAATATGGCCGATTGTCGATTCGATCGTGACCAATGTCTTCAATCGGCGTTCCGCAGCTCAGGATCAGTAACTGACATTTCTTGGGCAAGCCTTGCTCAAGCCCCTCTCAGCAGCTTGGCTTGTTCCTCCATATCTCTCTTCTCAATCGCGCCTGCGTAAGTGGAGGTGTGGAGCGCCAGGGAGTGACCTGCTGATCTTGAAGCAAGTTCATCGGTGAACTTCGGATCAAAGATCGAGCGGATGCACCAGCTATGGCGAACGTTCTTGTTCGAGAGCTTGGTGCTTCCGTTCCATCGCTTCTGAAGCCATTTGTTGAACATGTCGGTTTGGCTCTTGGCAGCGTTGCTGTCGTAGTCCTCGCCAGCAGAGATCTCAAAGGGTTTCTGCACGTTCAATAGATCCAACCGTTTCACAAGCTCAAACGGCAGCGCGATTGCAGTTCTTGGTTTTGGGTCAAAGCCTTTCTGCTTCATCGTCAGCACTGATGCCGTTCCACCATCACCAATTGGAACCAGCGAATACACCTCGCTGACTCGGCAGCCGTAAACGACCAAAGCAGCGAAGCACCAACCGAAACGCCCGTTATGCCTTTGCTTCACAGCAAAGGCGAAGAGCTCTTCATCAGTTGGGAGCTTTGGAACCTTGGCGACGTATTTGGTGTGGACCTTCTCCAGCTTCTTGATGCCAGGGAGGTCAGCGAATTTCGCTAATGCCTTCGCTTTCTGGCAAAGCTCATGGCGTGGCTTGCTTCCAGCCTTGGTGGTCTTCGCTACTTCCACCAAGAGATCAACAGTCAGAAGGTCTTTCTGGTTTGGAATCCGGTTGAACTGAACCTCGTATGCGTACCAAGAGCGCTTGGCCTGGGACTTCTGAGCTGTTGTGTCGAGCGTCTTGTCATTCCACCAATCGACCTTGAAGCGTTGGACCCAAGCCTGAACGGTCTGGCTTTCGGTCTGAACCTCTGCTCTCGATTGGACTTCTTTTGGTGCTGTGATCCAGTTGGACCAGTCAAACGATCCAAGAGACTTCTCTGCCGAGAGCTTCTGAGCAAGCTTTTGGCATCGTTTCAACCCTGGAGCGTTGGCATCACATCCGGTGGGTATGTCGTGTTGGGTGAGTTTTTGGCTGCCATCTTTTGCTGGCAATACTGATCTGAGGCAGAGCTTTCTTCTTCTCTGCCGGATTGTGACGCCAGCCTTGTTGTTCTTGAGAACAACGTTGGACTGTTTGATCTGCTCCGATATGTCCTCCAACTCGAGCGTGCCCTAAAAACGTGCCCTAAAAGCTACCGGGTGAAGACTTACTGACACCGGTAGACAAGCTAGATCCAGGTTCTAACGCTCCAGAGAAACCGCTGAGATCCGTTCCAGTGCAATAAAAAAGCTCCGCACTCACGGGGGCCAAATCCTTTGGTCAAATTCTTCGAGGTTTCGTCGCTACTAGTTTTCATGACCAGAGCCACAAACCGCTCGACCACCTCTCCAGGGTGGGTCAATCGATTGGATCGATATTCTTAGTCTACCCAATCGTCAATTTGGCTGTATGAATGTGCTGCCAAGGAATCTGCTGAGCTAGTGTGATTGGCAAACAGTATTAAGAATAGCTCGGCCGAGTACCTCGACTACTTAGCTGTAAGAGTTGCCTAAATGGATCCATCCCATTCCACTGTGTAGAACTTTGTCTTTGTTGCACTTAGCTCAGATGTGTCCTCTATGAGGTGCTGGGCTGCCCACATGCCTCTTCCTACACGGCAGACGCCTTCTTTGTCGTAGACGCTGTAGCCCTCAAAACCTGTTGGAGCGCAGGTGATTTTGATCGGTTTCATTCCATTTATTCCGGCTTAACTGATTACTAGGCAGCAAAACGAGTCTCGATGTAATACGCTGGAATGTGTGCCAGTGACCACAAATGATGCATATGGAAATTATGGCGACGATACATTAATAGGATCTAGATATTCAGACATTTTGTCCGGAGTACCAGGAAACGATTCACTCATAGGGGGTGGTTGAGAAGATATTCTCAACGGTGGATCGGGAAATGATTTTATTTACGATGTGCTTGAAAGAGATCAGCTAATAAGGGGTCTTTGGAATATTTGATGGGACGTAGCGTTAGTATCTTATCTAGTGAAATGAGCGGTGGCCCAGGTGATGATAGAATACCCACGGAACTAATTTTACTCTTAAAGGTGGTCCTGGAAACGATATAATAACTTCGTATAATCTCCCTAGCAATTATTTAGAGGGTGGAGAAGGAGATGACAACTTACATGCTTCAGTAGGTTCTAAATTAAACGGAGGGAGAGATGACGATAGATTTTTCATCGAGCAGCCGGATCTAGATAATAGCTTCAAGCTCAAACGTGGCCACACAGATCATCTTGATATTCAAACAGAGGAAGTTATTGTTGGAGGAAGGTCAGGGACATTGTGCTACGAAAGGGAAGTAAGCCCAACAGTAATTAGGGATTTTGGCAATGGCAGAGACTCTCTTTTTCTTGAATACCAATGGTATGACGATATGGGCATACTTCTTGATATTAACATTCAGCAAGAAGGTAATAATGCAATTGTCAAGACATCCCCGCAGTTTGATTTAGTTTCTGGGTCACACTTTGGCTTATCTGTTAATCGGGAGGAGATGTGGAACGATACCGTTGTCCTTGAAATCTTCGATGTAGCTCAACTGCTAGTACAAGATCAGAAAATATTTGCAATTTAGATATCGATTGACAGCACCAGTATTGTTTTTCTCCAACAGCAGGAGCATGTCCTCATCACAAATTGGTCGCCAGGGCAGGGCCGTCAGCAATTACCCAAGTGGTTGTGTGCAAAAAGTGCGCAATTGCGGCAGACAGCGATGGGATCACGCGATCCAATGCCCAACCGCTCCATGACTGACGAACACCCTTACAGTCGTAGTGGCTCTGACTCCCCGTTGGCGCTAAATGACTGATGGCTCTAAAGCCGTAGTCAAGAGAGCCGCCATCTCTGTCCTCCTTATAGTTCTGAGCCTGACGATACTGAGGGCCTTTTTCAACTGGATCATCGTTGCGGTGATCGTCTATGCGGCTCTGCATCTCTTCAACCGGAAGTAGGTCGTGACCCACTTCCATAACAGCAGTAGGCCGACCTGTTTAGATAGCTCTCTTTGACTCAACGAAATTCCGTCATATCGAGAGCAGTGCGCAGATTGGCGCGCATTTCGTGAAAGACCCTCCAACGGAGTAAGACGACTCCAATGTCGTAAGAACTGGCAACGACGCCAAAGCTGCCAACAGTGCGCTTAGTGCAGAGTGTTACTCCATAGCATTCAGCGCCTGGTGTTGCCGTGGCGATAACCCCAACCTGGTTTCTTTGCTTTCTCAGCTTCGTCATCAAGCCGTCGAGGTAACAGCAGCTCGTACATCATCTTCTGCGCACCAACCGCAGCGGCGTATTGCTTGTCCTGCTCGGC
>QCSJ01000087.1 GCA_003211535.1 Synechococcus sp. AG-670-A05
GCTGCAACACGACCATTAGTTAGTCAGCTCCTGATCATTCACAGCAAACCTGCACCAGTGAAGGCTTCGATCACTTCTGCTTCAGCAGCAGGATCGAGGTTCATATCAGCGATGGTGTCTTGAATGATGCGCCTGGTGATGGCGAACCATTCCTTGCGCGTTGCTGAGCGTGGCCAGACATCTATTTCAAGGACTGGTGTTTGTGAGACGTGATCAAGGATGTTCGGCATCGGTATCGGGTGCGTCTCTGAACGACTTTCGGTCTAGATCCACACTTTTGACGGTGCTTAGCCATTATAGTATTAAGTATGGCATTCACATGAAAAAACCTTCACTCAACAATGACGATAATTTCCAAATCTTTCTGCAAGGTCGAAACAAAAAAGCTAAATATTTAAAATACGATCTCTCACTCTTTTCGAAGGGTACGAATAAAATTGAATTAATCTGTGACAGTTTTGATAGTGATACAACAATACACTTTGCTAAAAACAGAAAAGATGCAAGAAAGGTCCATTCAACACATGACGTTGATTTAATTTTCGACCAAAAGAAGGGTTTTCTCTACAAGAATCGCAATGGAGCTGGCAAAGGGTTTGGAAAGAAAGGTGGCGTAATTGCTCGTCTTAGAAATTTGTCAAATATTGATTCGAGTGACTTCCTATTCTCTAATTCTAGTGATAGAGATTTAGGAGAATCGTATCAGGATTCAGATGAATCTATGTCATCTGATTCTTCAAGCACCAGCTATGGCGATTATAACTATGGATATCGCGGGCAAGGTTATTCTAGACTGGATGGTTCCGAGAGTAGCTATGATTGCGGAATTGATGCATTGTGGGATATGCAGTCCAGTCCTTTATGCACATTCTAAATATTGAGACCTTGTCTAAGGCGATTCATGATCAGATCAGCATGAATGGGAAGCTGACGTTTTGGAAATAAAACGCGTATTTGGAATACATAAATTTTATCTTTTTGAGTATTATGAAACCAGCCAGTTTTAAGGAGGACTCGTTGCTCACTGCCGCCAATGGGACTGCTTCGGTGGTCCTTATTTGACAGTTAGCGCCATTATGAAATTACGAAAAAGGGCGACTTCTCAGTGTTGGGCTTTGTGCTCCAGATTTTTGGCGCAACTCGACCACTTACGGCAATTTGGCGCACACTTTGGCGCACAAAAAATGATATTTAGCCGCTTTGCACTAAAAAGCGGCCCTTTCAAGCCGCCAAGACACCAATCTAGGACTGAGTTCTTTTAGAAATGGAGCCAAGGAGACTCGAACTCCTGACCCCCTGCATGCCATGAAAATACTTGCAAAGCTGAGATTGGTTGCGACTACAAGCTCTAACCCGAGCAACACCAGTACTTCTGGAGAATTCGCTCCTTACCTACGACAGCTTGCTACAGCAAGTAAAGACAGAAATCAGACTTGAAAATCAGACTCAATCCCGCCAAGATCTGACCACCTGCACGAGTTGAAGGGGTTCATGGCTCAGGCACAGCAATGGCTCAAAACGCTGCGCCATGGCGTCAAGGCTGACTACGGCCCTGGCTGGATTTTGAAAGAGCAGTACGACCGCTTCAAGATCGGCAGAGCTGAGGCTGGCAATGCCAGACACGGCAAAACCCAGTTCGTCTCTACCGATCTGCCCTTTGCACGTGGCAGTCATCGCAAGGTCTTGAACCTGATTGGTGAGATGGTCGCCAAGATGCAGGATCCAAAATTGAACGTCGGCTTAGCTGAGGCATACGAACTCGTTAAAGGGAGCACTGAAGTCACTGGTGCTGCCATCAACTGGGAGGAAGTTCGGAGCCGCTACAAGGCCAGCAGGGTTGATTCAGGCATTGTCAAAGCCAGCAACTACGCCGAACACGAGGAATATCGGATCAACCGAGCTTTTGCACTAATCACTGCTCGCACTGGTGCTGCGCACGATGGTGGTGGGCTTATGCGGCTCTATGCCAGCAAGCACCTGTTAGACATCGAGCCAGGCTCGTCAGGCCGCAAACGTAACTTGCTGGACGTTGCACGGTTTCTAAGGTTTGCCGTCAACAAGTGCGGTGCAGACAGGAAATGGCTGCCACTGGAGTGTGACGACATGAAGAAGCTGATTGGACATCGTCAAACCGCACCCAATCCAACAGTGCCAATCAAACCGGAAGAGCTGATCGCTCTTTTGAACGGGCTTGAGTCGGACCCATCACTTCGGCTTGCAGTCGGACTTGTCGCACTGTTCGGTTTGAGGCCTGCAGAGCTGATGGTGCTCTCTGTTGACGATGGCAATTTGAGGGTAGGCAACGTGAAGCGCAACGCCCACAGCTCAGCAACGCCGAAGCCACCTAGAACGGTTCAGGAGCTGCCTTTGAAAGAATTTCAAGGTGAAGGGGCACGACTGGTGCAGCTTTTCCAAAGCGGTCTTGTAAAGCTGCCAAAGAGCATCCGAAATCTTGATGCTGGTGCGTTCAAGGCTTGTGGCCACACCTTCCGGCAATACCTCGACCGCAATGCGACGTGGATGTCGCTGAAGGCTGCCAACCCTGAATTGACGCCATATTCGTTGCGCCACGGATACGCGTGGCGAGCGGCCAAGTACTACCCACATCCGCTGCCCCTGCGAGACACCGCAAAGCTCATGGGCCACGACTTGAAGACTCATATCCGCCACTACGGCCAGTGGACAGACGATGCATCCACCAAATCGGCGGTTGAGGCTTCCATCCAGTCGTTAACGGTCGCTCACTAGCCTGGTACGCCCGTACTATCGGCGTTCGTGTCTGTCGACCACTCAACACCCAACAAGCGACCAAACGAGAGCCCCATATTCCTCAGCGCAAAAGCAGGGATGACCGTTGTCGTCAGTGACGGAGACGACTGGTGGATGGGGGACATCCTTCACGTTGACGGTGGTGCACGAGACCCCAAGATCCCGACGCTTTTTCAGATTGCTGACGTCGACTCAGGTGTTGTCCGCTGGGTAAACGCTGACCTTGTCAGCCACATCGTTCCCAGGGTCTAAAGCTGCTGGCACGCTTGGGGCATGAAACGACTCTTCCTGCTCCTGCCGCTGCTGCTTACACATACGGCTCATTTGATCACTGCAGTCGCCTCTTAAGAACAGGAAGCACCCATTGACGGTGTGAATGTGTCTGCGGAGGGTTCCTGCAGCCTCCATCCAATGGTTCCGGTGACCATTGGGCGCTGGACAGTAAAATGACTCCCTTAGTAGGTCGGGGAGTCAGACCAGCGTTAAAAAACTCTCAAAACCGCCTTATTGCTTATGTCCACCCCCAAAGAGCTCCAAAGAGTACAACTTTTGAACTACACGAAAGCCGACGGTGAGGAGCTAGTTGGACTCGCTGTGGAATTAGCTGAAGATCCCAGTGGCGGCGTTCAAGTACGGGTTCTTATGGATTCAAATGTTGTCAGCGGCGTAACAGTTGTCCCCTTGCAACAAGGCGGCTGCTGCGATTAATCAGCAGCAATCACAACTAGAGCAACATTGGTCATCACCGGCATGACCATCAGCACATGACTGGGAGCAATAAATTTTTCCTTCTTTCTCGACGGCTTTTTGAGGGGAAACAACGCAGCCGCAGGGTTCACACGCGCATTGCTGGTTTGCGATTGACATGGATTCGTCGATCAACTCCCCTCTTCATAGGTCGAACAAACAAGCATTGCATCCCTCACCGAGAGAATTGAACTTCACCTGACTGGCGGGGGGCACCATCTTCACCCTGTCTTCTGAATCGACTGCCAACCCTCAATGGCTTGGATCAAGGCTCCAACCCCTCAGCCTCAACCTGACTCCTGAGTTCATCCAGCGTCCTGACGAAAACCTTCAGGTGATGTGCATCTGGTGCCTTTGCCCAATAAGCAGGGGCACCCTCCAACACAAAGCTGAGCTTTTCGGCCAACCGCTCCCAGTAGTCATTTGCGATTGGTTCTGGCTCAGGAGAAAGCGCAACTCGTTCTTCCCTAACCGCAACTTGCGGCGCATCTGCTTTACGTCTGGTGCTGTTGGCGAATCGCTGCTCCAGCCCTGGGCGGTAGATCAGTTTTCGCTTGGTGTCCCCATAGGAAAGACGGCCCTGTGTCAGTGCACGACAGATTGTTGAGGGTGATCGCCCCAAAATCGCGGCAGCTTGCTGGCAGGTGATCAGATCCTTCTCCAACACGGCTTAATCGCTCCTATTTCGGCTTTATTGCGGTTATCTGGCGGGCTGTGCCTAGACACAACCCACGGCTGCGACAATCTCGCATTGGTTAGGGCTGTAAGGGAGCCGCGGCTTATCAAGACCTTTTCCATACATGCTTGCCATCTCTTCGACCGACATATCCCAGACGAACGATCACCCTGCCATCGCGACCACAAACAAAGCCCATTTTGCGGGGGCTAAAGTGTGACGTTTCTGCTGAAGCGATAGCTCTCTCCTCTTCAGTCAGTTGCTCAAATACAGAAGCCAAAATTTCCTGCTGATCTTTAACCGTCTCATCAACATATATGTAGGTCTGCTTATGTGCAGGGGCTGGTGTACTGACTGGCGTGGTTTCCAGTCTCACAGACTCTTTCTCTTCAATGGCTTCAAGCTTGATAGCAATTGACCGCATGTAATGGCGAAGTCTTCGGTCTGGCATTCCAGCAACAGCTATTAAGCCAATTGGTCCGAAGAAGAAACCCACCAATCCCCAGCTAAAGCCGTCTAATCCTTTTGCTTCTGCCACATTAGTCGCAACCATCGCAGTTCCGATCCAAAAGGCAATCAATACGAGGAAGCTGAAGCCAAAAAACATGAGCGAGCCGGCACTGATCGCTCTGAAGTGTGGCAACGGTCAATCAGTCCGGGCAATGCAGCCCAGGCGCTAAAGCCGCCGCCAGATTTGCCCAGCACCCCAGCGGCGTTCTCTACAACTGGGCTGACACCTCTACAGCAGATCTACACCGTTGCCAACGGGAACAAACAACGCGGTTGAGGGCCTTCAGACCAGCCGCAGCGGCCTAAACGTCGCTTCTGAAGTTCTAGGGAGCAGTGAACTCCACTGCTCCCTAGAACTTTTCTTATTTGGGTGGTCCTAGTGGTCCACAGAACAGTCGTAACTGAACTTGCCCGTCTTAATGAAGAATTTACGCCAGTCCAATAGTCGGTGTTGCCTACCCTTTGCTGCACCACGAGTTACTGCTGTTCGATCGGTGTCTTCTCAGGAGGTGGAACCAGTCTCCGGTTTTTGAAACCATGACTAGGTGCTGTAGTCCAATACCTTTCACCGACTGGGTAATTTCAAATTCGATTGCCCCCAGATCAGTCTTGCTACAATGTGAGCATATCAAGGTGTAGTAAGCTATGCATACTAACACTAACTTAACCAAGTATGCTGCACGAGAACTAATTGATGAGCAAGGTAAGCACTTAGTAATCCCAGAAGGTATTACACATATTGATTACGAGGCATTTAGTGGTGCCCAAATAGAAACTCTAGTTCTCCCCTCAAGTCTGCGAACTATTGGAGACTGGGCATTTCAGGCTGCGAACACACTAAAATCAGTTACTTTTAAAGATGGTATTCAATCCATAGGCGCGTGGGCATTTTATGGTTGTTCTATCTCTGTTCTGCAGTTTCCAGATAGTATTCTTACGATTAAAGATTTTGCCTTCACTCGTAATCCCTTAGAGAGCATTGACCTTGGGGATGGTCTTCGTGCAATAGGAAAGCAGGCATTTAGTCGCAATGGAACACTATTTGACGGTACCAATAATTATTTGACTAATGTAGTAATACCCGACATGGTTGCAACCATTGGTGAGTGGGCTTTTTACGAGACCAGAATAACTGACGTCAGCATGAATGAAATGACTGATTACCGTAGTGATCAATTCAGAGCATTTCCTCAGTCTGCTCAAATTTCCCTGAGACCAAGTTTTATAGACCTCGAAACATCAGCAAATTAAATCGATAAAAATCGGCAAATCGGTAGCATTGCTTCCCGATTGGTTGCAGTAGATTTAGACGAAGAAGAGTCACATTCTTTTTTGTTGATTAGTGGAGACGGTGACACCGATAATGGTAATTTTGAAGTTGAAGGTGACTTATTGATCATCAATAAATTTCCAGATTACGAGGAAAAATCAACTTATCAAATACGTGTAAGGGCAACAGATTCAGTTGGCATCTCAATCGAAAAAACTTTTACATTTGATTTATTAGATTTTGCCAACTTAACCCAAGATCAAGTCGGCGCCTTTACACCAGCAGCAATTCAAGGCTTTGATCCTGAACAGTTATGGGAGCTTGACCCAAAAGCCTTTAAAGGCTTCTCAAAAGAACAAGTCAGTGCATTCAAGCCAGAGGCAATCCAAGGCTTTGATCCTGGACAGTTATTCGAGCTTGACCCGACAGCCTTTAAAGGCTTCTCAAAAGAACAAGTCAGTGCATTCAAGCCAGAGGCAATCCAAGGCTTTGATCCTGATCAGCTTGTCTCATTTAAGCCAGCAGCCTTTGAAGGCTTCTCAAAAGATCAAGTCGGTGCATTCAAGAGAGAGGCAATTCAACGCTTTGATCCTGATCAACTTGTCTCATTACAGCCAACTGTTTTTAAAGGCTTCTCAAGTAATCAAATCTCCGCATTTAAACCAGAAGCTTTCACAAGCTTCACAAGCCAAATACTTAAGAACGTTAAACCATCTGCCATGCCAGGTTTATTGATAGAGCAAGTAA
>QCSJ01000088.1 GCA_003211535.1 Synechococcus sp. AG-670-A05
GGCAGAAGCAGCTGCAACAGGGCCAGCACCTGAACAAGAAGTGCAAGCTATGGGCACCTACCTGGCAGAAGGAGATGGGGTGGGCACCAGAAGCTGGTTAAGGACGAGTGTTGCCGCGTCGATAACCCCAACCTGGTTTCTTTGCTTTCTCTGCTTCGTCATCAAGCCGTCGCCGTAGCAGCAGCTCGTACAACATCTTCTGTGCACCAACGGCAGCGCCATATTGCTTGTCCTGTTCAGCTTTCAACGCGATGCGTTGAAGTGATGTCGCCATGTGCACCATCAGATGTTGAGCATCGTGCGAATCCATGCCCAACTGCAGCTGGTTGTGTGCCCAGCGACAGTCCCGTTGCGCAGAACTTCTGCTGCACCCCCATTGCGCCATCTGTGCGGTCACGACATCACTAAAACCTGTTCCCTCGCTAACAAGCGTCAACGCCGATTCACGACGTCTGTTGCGTTCAGCTCTACTGGTTCTAGCCATGGCTTAGCTCGTCAATAATCGAAGATATATTTTTGAAATGGTAGACATTAAGTGGCGACGTTTAGTAATAACTCCACCCAGTACTCCCACCTCCCAATAGGTTGCCATACGAGGGCCCACAACTATTAGTGGCAGCTGCGATCATAAAGTCTCTGTAATCAAGTTCAGGGACTCCTTCAAGCACAAATATCAATCCGCCATACTCACCCCAACCTTCTCCTATGCCATTACTGTCAAGATATAGTTTGCCATTAGTTTTGTTGAAAATAACTGTTGATTGCTTTTCTTGCTCGGATTTAAGTCTTTCTTTGTCTACTACTGATACAAAATCAAAAGCCAACCCACTTTTGCCTCTAAAAATGTTACGCCAAACCTCGACGCCAAATAAAATTATATCTCCATCCTCCCGTGAAAAATCAGTAATAATGTCATGGTGCTTATTTGATTTGGGCTTGCGTAACTCATCAAATACAAAAAAGTCACCTGATTGACGTCCAGTCAAGATATCTATCTTATTGGGAGAGGTTTTCAAATAATCATGACCCCTTGACCCCTTATGAACGTCACGATTCTTTTTCTCAGTCGGATTTATATAGTTTAAATCTGAATCTCTTGCCCTGTCAATATGCATAGGCCGAATATTGCATGCATTTTCGAGAACATCCTGACTAAAAATCCATTGCTGATACACGTTATAGCAAGAGTGGTCGTGCTCTTTTTTCCAGATCTTATTAAGATATCGATCATTGATTTTTTGTTTGCTGGAGGGTTCAAGAAGAGGAGGGGGAGTTTTCGTTAGGTGAAAGTCGAAATTCCCTTTTTTTACTCTGTGAACATCAACGTCACCCCACGCTGCCGCCAAGTCTTTAAAAATAAGTTGCCCATACTCATGATTAACGAAAATATCTCCATCAATAAATCGCGGCGGTGTATGTTCAAGGGTGTCCAAATACAGCCAGCGTGGGAAGCGAAGGCTGTCTACATCTAACTCAAAATCTTGAATAATATCGAATCCACCTGAAAGAACAAATACATCAGCCCCTCCGCCTCCTCTTAAAGTGTCATTACCTTCTCGACCATGAATCACCTCTGCGGCGGCTGTACCCGTAAGAGTATCGTCTCCATATGTGCCAGCCAATAGATTCTCAGATGAAAATCTCCTGATATGTGGATTTTCGAGGACAGTTGAATTTTTATTATCCTTAATAGTCAATTCTGGAAAAATATAGCGTTCGTCAATGCCAGGCATATTGAGCCTAGCTGCACTGTTCCATAATTCTTTTGTATGGTATTCAAATACAATCGTTTCTGGCTGCTCCTTAATGCCATCTTCTTCTACTGTAAATTCCAAGTAGCCGTAGTGCTTGTCTATAAACTCATTTCCGTATGTCCAATAAGAAGAATCATCCTCTAGATGGTCTTTCTGATTATAGTCATAGTAAACCTCACTCTCAGAAGTTATATAATTTTCGCGCACCATAATTGGTGTCCTCTGATAATATCCTTGTTTCAGAAGCTTGGGACGAGGATTTGGCGGATTCTTTTTCCAAAAATCGAGATCTGAATCACCGTTAGTCGGATAAAATTCTTTGAGCCTAGACTTTGAAAAGTCAAACTTACCATCGTAATTCCATATCCCAATCTGTATATATGGCCTTTCATAATTATCACTTAAAGGACCAACATGTTCCCAATTCAGCCTAAATGTGTCGCCCTCAATTACAGTATCTGTCTCGACTCCATCTTTAGAAATCCAAAGCTTCACGCTCTGATCTGGAAATTTTTCACCTGAAATATTATAATAACAATTATAGCTACTACTACATGTGCTACCGACGCTAACAACCGATTCATAAAAACTTAGTGCATCGCTATCACGAAGATAAGAACCTGATAGAGCATCATTCAGGCGCTACATTTGTCGGCGCTCAATATTTGCAATAATATAACTGTGCGCCATCATAATGTCAATAGTATTATTATAGTATTAGTTCAATATCTCTGTAGGATAATCATTGTATTAGCCTTCAAAGTGTCGAGTTTATTGGGATTTAAACGTCATCCTATTTGCCTACAGCAATCCATAAATACTGCTGTTGATCGTGGCGTGTCGGCATTTTGTAGCCATGCCCGAACAGTCCTGTTTAAGGGCACGGTATCCTTCACAGGTGCTGGGCTGCTGTGAGAACGGTCATGCCCATCACTGCATTAGGTCTTCAGTGTCTCTGCTTGGAACAGTTGCAACGGAGTTGCTCACTGAAGGGTCTCCGTATCTAGTTGGCTTTAAGCCATTGAGCACGTAGATGGCCCCAATGATCGCAAGAACAATTACCAAAACACCAGCTCTGGATTCTTCGCGGATGGCCTCTCTTTCTTGTTTGGTCATCTTGTGACCTCCTTGTTATGTGGCTGCTACCCCCATCTCCTTTGGTCTACAGCTGACGAATGACTTTTTGTAGCGCATGTTACAAACTTGTATTGGACGAAAACCGGCCAGCAAGACTCGCCGGTTCAGATCTATTGCAGCGCAGTCAATCACAGCGATTTGACCCCTCAAAAGCACCGGGCAACACCGGCCACCTCACCAAATAAATGCTTCAAGCCACACCAACGTCACCAGTGAAGCTCCTCCTATCGCTATCGACAGCCACTGGTCACGAAGTACGCGTGTCATCTCAGCAATGCAGCTGACCCAATAAATCGCTGCTGAACACCATGGCAGGGTCCGCTCAGGATAGAAGCTGGATCAGCCAGCTATCGCCACATTGGACTGACGAGCAGCTCAGCCAATTGATCAAGATATTTGCAACTCATGGTCTCCTTTGAGCAAAGGGTCAGAACCATTATCAAAATGGCTTCAAATTGCCCGGTCTCTACTTGAAACGGTTTTTCGTTCTTGTTGGGTTGTGTGCTTTAGGAATTCCCGTAATGGCACAGATTGACCCAAAAGTGGTTGATCAGTGCAATGAAGCTAGAGATTTTCTTGGCTGCGCTAAAGCTTTTACATCGCCAGCGGTTCCAGATGATGGACTTTCGGCTTTAAGAGATGCAATGAAAAGAGTTGCATCTAGACTATCGTCAGGGACAAGTCTGAATAACTCTTCGTCTACATTTCAGCCAGTAATAGATGCTCATGCTGTAGTCCCGGAAAATCAACAGGCATCAATTGCATATCAATCCGCCTCCATGGCAATTGATTTATTTGATCTCACGCAGTCAGTTTGGCAATCAAGAATCAGCAACACAGCATTGTCGGCTGGAATAAGCAATTTACCAGGAGTAACCCACTTGTATCATCAGTGCGTATCTTTCAGGAATCAAGTCAATCGATCTTTTGGGATACTTGGCAAATATGTGCCCTGGAGTTTCAAGGAGACTGGAATGTTTGGCGGTCGATGTAATTTGTCTGGAAATAATCCAGAAAAACCTCTTTGCAGTTATGTAGTAGGTATTTTGAGGGAGGGAGCGACAAATCCCAGGGAAATCGAAAATTACATGAGCGAGCTAAAAGACGCGAAAAGGCTGGCGTCGCTTGGCCCTTGGAAAAGATATTTAGAAAAAAATCAAGGAATATCGGCCTGGGCTAAGGCAAATCCAGCCTTGGCCGAGGCGAAAAAAAAGGAATATATTCAACAACATGGTAGTGATTCAGTGGATATGCATGATTTCCCTGCAAGTCTTCAGTATTTAAGAGGTACTAAAGTCGAAGCTATGATTACCGGAGGCACGACTAGTACTTCGGTTACGGGATCGTATACCAGTGTCTGGAGCACTCCAAATGTCAATTTCAACTTTTAGGGAATTTTCTCTTTCATGTTGAATTCCGAGAATGATTGAAGCAATTTGCGCAATATAGCAATCACTACCAAACAGCAACGCCTACATTATTCGCGTATCCATTCACCGTCGTAAAGAACCATCGTCATGACGGTGTCGCAATTGGAGTCCCGAAGAATAACTTTTTCTTCAGAGACTATTATGCTGTCGCCGAAGCTGCATCGCTTACTCCCAATCCTTCCATAGCCTTTGACAGCTGCGTTATAAATCTCAGCTGTGTCAATATCGTCCTTAGAACGACCACTTTCTACCAGAGCCACATCTTGTACAGCCTGCAATTGGTCGTAATCATCACCGGCGAGAGCCAGAAGCTGTAGCCGTGTATCGTCAGCAATCTCGGTTAAAAGCTCCAGGGCTATATAGGCCATTTTGAATATTAAATACGTAATCGCAGCAAGAGGTATACAAATAAGTGCTGCGATTGGCTGCCCGCTAATAAGGCCAATTAATGCAGCTAAAATAATCAGCCCGGAGGTTATTAGATTAATTGCTTCTAGTATTCCTGTTAGAGACCTAGCCTGCTTTACAGAGCTTTTTAGGGGTTTCCAACGAAGGGTTTTCATGAACCAAGGCTTGTCTTTCAATGGTTAGGTAGCAATGGCAATCACTACCAGGCAACAACGTCAACAACGCCGAAACGAGGCTCCACAGCTTATTAGCAAAGCGCAAAGGTTGGTTCGCCACACACGACGCATCATTCAAGACACTATCGCTGTCATGAACCTCGATCCTGCTGCTGAAGCAGAGGTGATCGATGCCCTTACTGGTGCTGGTTTGTTAGATGGGAGCGCCACCATGACCGGCCAGGGTAGTTCCATCGCACTGCAGTTGATTTCAGTGAAAAAGTGCTCTACAACCGGCAACTAAACCGGCGGGTTCAGATCCATTGCGGGGATGGGATGGAGATGGAATGAGAGGGGTAGATCGCTAGAAAACGTAAAGAACACTAAGAATCATCGAAAAGGATTAGAAAATTATCTTTTTCCTGAGCTACTTACCATTAAGCTAATGTCAACATCCCGGCAGCATTTTAATAATGAAAGAGATTTTAACCGCAGAGCTGATCCATTCAGACGAACTGATAAAAGACATGAAGAAAGTCATCGGCGAGGATTTGACGTTAAAAATTTATATATCTCCTGGCAATGAGCCGCATACCGCCTGGAACGACGAAGCACAACAAGACGTCAAAACCAAGACAAAAGTGCCTGAAGACTGGCAATACAACGTGATCAGAAATGCATTCTCAAGAATAAATTCGGAACTTGGAATTACAATCAAAGAGGTTTTCGAAGAAAGCTCCTCTGACACTCAAGTGAAGCTGACAACGGTTCCTAATGCAGATGCAGTGAATGGTGAATGGATCAGAAGCTGGGACAATAGCGGTGTTACTGATATCTATCTTTCAATGACCTATCAATCTGGTCTTGATGGAACAAAATATCCCGCGGCCCATAATAATCCTGATGCATTCCCACACAACGAAACAGAACAATCGACATGGAATAAAATCTTTATTCATGAATTAGGCCACCTCATTGGCTTGGAGCATCCTTGGGATCAAGACGACGGAGACTGGGCCGTGTCTGGCCCCGAAGAGCCTACTATCCGTACAATTATGGGTTACGAAAGTTATGACTTAAATGGCAACATTATGGACTGGTTTCAAGAGATCGATTCAAAAGCACTCAGGGAAATCTGGGGAACAGCTGATACTCCAATAACAATAGACATTGCGGAATCTACGCCAATCAATAAACCCTCAAAATTTAAGAAGAAATCAGCAGACAAGATCACCAATTTCTATCCTTTAACCGACACCCTGGAAATTAATACCGATAGCTTTGGCATCGACAGCTCTGCTACCTATGCTTCTGGCAAAAACAAGAAAAAAGTCAAGAAAGTCCTTGCCAAGCAAGACTTAGACTTCCTCTATGACCAGAAGAAGGGCGGTCTCTACTTCAACGAAAATGGTTCTGAAAAGGGTTTTGGTGATGGTGGCATCATTGCCATCCTTAAAGGGGCTCCTGATCTGACTGCTAGCAATTTGGAGTTCATCTAGTTGATGTGTCGCCTGTTGCTTGATCGTGATGCAGCACTCGAGGGTAATTCATACTTTCAGTTGCATGCCCCAGTCGTTCATCGACTGGACATGGCACACATGGTTGCCGTCACACCTACATCACTACGAGAAGCAGGTGGAAGCGCACATCCTGTATTTGGACAGCAAGATCGGCACTCTCAACTCAGAGCTTGAGAGGCGCGTTGGCGGTGTTCTTGATGACCGCGGCTACGGCTGGCGCTCCCCCCAACGTGATCGACGTTTGATCGTTTTGTGT
>QCSJ01000089.1 GCA_003211535.1 Synechococcus sp. AG-670-A05
ACTGTTGAAAAACCCTGCTCAAACAATGGGTGTTGTGGCAGGTTGTTGTCCTGCATGTAGTAATAGATGTCCTTTTGGGTCCAATCCAGCAGCGGACGCAAAGACAGCCGCTCCCGGATCGGATCCAGCAGGGTCATCGAGCGACGGTGGTCAGTCTGAACGCGGCGCACACCACTGGCCCAGCAGCTCACCTCCAGTTGCGCCAACGCTCGATCCAGGGGCTCCACCTTGCGGATCTGGTGATACATCTCAAGGTCATCGAGCTTTCCGGTGTCCCAGAGGCGGCCATGCAGGGCCTCCATCCGAGCCGGCGACATTACGCTTTGAGCCACCACAAGCCGGATCTTGAGCAACTCGGTGAGCAGGGCGCTGTAGCGATAGGTCTCTTCCGGGAGATAGCCGGTGTCCACCCAGATCACCGGAATGGCATCGCCATCCGGCAACTGACTCAGCATGTGCAACAGCACGGCTGACTGAATGCCAAAGCTGGTGGTGAGAGCAAAGCCGGATCCGAAGCGCTGGTATGCCCAAGCAAGTCGGTCCTGAGGACTCATCGGCTTCAGGCCGCCGCGGTCCGCATCGAGATTGTCTCGAACCAACACGCCCATCATGCCGCGGACCCCGTCCATCACCGCTCCCATCTTCCCCTGTCGCCCTTCTCGAAGAGCTTCCTAAGGTTTCGTCAGCACCGGACCTTCCATGAGAACGCCTCTGTCATCACCAGAAACCGTGGTGGTGGTGGGAGGAGGTTTCGCCGGCCTTTTCAGTGCTCTCGCGGTGAGTGAACGCTTGCCGGAGCGACCGGTGCTGTTGATCGAGCCCCGTGACCGTTTCCTGTTTCAGCCACTTCTCTACGAGCTTCTGAGCGGTGAGCTGCAGAGCTGGGAGGTGGCACCCAACTATCGCCAGCTGCTAAGCAGCCGCGGCATCTGCTGGCTGCAGGACCGCGTCAGCGCAATCGATCTCGATTCTCAGAAGCTCACCACCGTCGCTAGCCATCGGATCGAGTGGGGTGATCTTGTGCTGGCCACCGGCACCGAGCTGAATGATTTCGGGGTTCCCGGTGTCCGCGCGCATGCCTGTGGCTTCCGAGATCTCAACGATGTGACGCGTCTGCGCGTCCTTGTCGAAGACATGAAGAAACGCAGGACCCGGGACGCTGCTCTGGCGATTGTCGGAGCGGGACCAACGGGGGTGGAGCTCGCCTGCAAGCTGGCGGACATGCTCGATGGAGCAGCCCGGATCCACCTGATTGAGATGGGAGACGAAATCCTGCCCAACAGTGCGTCGTTCAACCGTGAACGCGCGGCCGCGGCCTTAGAGCGGCGGGAGGTCTGCCTGCACCTCAACACAGCGGTCACCAAAGTCCATACCGACCGTGTCCGCTTCAAGGACGGCACCGTCCTGCCCCACAGCGGCTTGATCTGGAGTGCCGGCAGCAGCCCGACCTTGCCTGATCTCCATCCGAGCCCCGCTGGTACCAGAGCTCCCCTCAAAATCAGTAAGGACCTACGCCTTCTCGGCCACCAACACGTCTTCGCCCTCGGGGACTGTGCGCGTTGCAGCGTCGAGCCCTGGCCAGCCACCGCTCAGGTGGCGATGCAGCAGGGCGATGCCATCGCCAAGGCCCTGCAGGCCATCAGTAGCAACCAGGAGCCGGAACACTTTCAGTTCCAGGATCGCGGCGAGATGCTCAGCCTGGGCATCGGCGACGCCACCCTCACCGGGCTCGGGATCACCTTGGCAGGCCCCCTGGCCTTCAAGATCCGTAGAGCCGCTTATCTTACTCGAATGCCTGGCCTATCACTAGGGCTTCGATCGGCCGGTGCCTGGCTGATGAGCCGTTGAAGCAGGCCCATCTCGGCGGCCGCACCCGGGGGCTTCGGCCCGGACAGCACCGGCAGCTCGACCGCCTCAGTCATCGTCGTCATCCCGAGGGCAGTGGTGCTGACCTGCTGACCCTGGAGCGGATGGCAGGCCTGGTGCAGGAGCTGGAGCTGTCCATTCATCTGGTGCTGGACGGACGCGGGCTCTGCCGGTTGCTCTGGCTGGGTCCCCTGCAAGGATCCGAGGCCCTTCGCCAGCACCTGCCCCAGGCACCACGCCGAAGGAGCGGCGGCTGGCGGCTGCTGAGTTGCCCTTTCAGCCGTCATGGCCTGCATCAGGACGTGGCAGAGGCGGTGATTGCCCTCGATCTGAATCCGATCAGCTGGTTGCGCTTTGCCCCTGTTCCGGCCCGCGATGGACTCAGCAGCGCCGAACTGTTGCAGCCCGACCGTGAGAGGTCCGATGGCTGGCGAACGCTCGAGCAAGGGGATCTGCGGATCCTCTGTCAGCAGGATCTGAACCTCGGCGACATCACGACACCGGAGCCATTCCCCGCCAGCGCAGGTCCAGCCATCGAGCCCGTGCTGTTGCTGACCCTGACCAGCGGAGATGCAGGCCGCAGCGAACGGGAACTGGCCGAACTGGAGGGACTGGTGCGAAGCGCCGGCGCTCAGCCGGTAGCGGTGGTGACGCAGCGAGCCGGCAGCGCAAATTCTCAGACGCTCTGGGGCACAGGAAAGCTGCAGGAAGCGGCGCTTGAAGTACGCCGTCGCGGCGCCTCATTGGTTGTCACGGATCGGGAGCTCACGCCGCTTCAGGCCAGGAATCTGGAGCGGCTGCTGGCCTGTCCGGTCTCCGACCGCAGTGAACTAATCCTCGATATCTTTGCCCAGCGCGCCGGCAGCGCCGCCGGCCGATTACAAGTGGAACTGGCGCAGCTTCGGTATCGCCTGCCACGCCTGCTGGGGCGTGGGCGCAGCTTTTCGCGCCAGGGCGGTGGCATCGGCACCCGAGGGCCTGGTGAAACGCAGCTGGAAAAGGACCGCCGTGCCATCAGCCGCCGCATCGATCGCCTGCTCCGGGATCAGCAGCAGCTCCAGCAACACCGCAGCCGACTGCGGGATCAACGCCGTGGGCTGCCTCGGGTGGCACTCGTGGGATATACCAACGCCGGAAAATCCAGCCTGCTTAATGCCCTCTGTGGCCGCCGGGACAGCGATCGGGTGCTGGCTGAGAACATGCTGTTCGCCACCCTTGATCCCACGACCCGCCGCCTGGAACTGCCGCGACCGGGACAACGACCGGACCGGCTGCTGATCACCGACACCGTTGGTTTCATCCGTGATCTGCCCCAACCCCTGGTGGAAGCATTCCGGGCAACGCTGGAAGAAGCCCTCGATGCTGATGTGCTGCTGGTGGTGGTGGATCTAGCGGATCCCGACTGGGCCGGCCAGCTCAGCACCGTCAATCGGCTGCTGGATTCCCTGGGCAGCACCGCACTGCGACGGGTTGTAGCCAACCAGATCGACCACTGCCCGCTGGAGGCTGTTGAGACGATCCGACGGCAGGATTCCCAAACACTATTTTTATCTGCCAAGCGCGGCGATGGACTGCGGGGCCTGCAGGACTGGCTGCGTGAGCAGTTTTTTCATCCCGGGGCAGAATCAGATTCAGATGCAGGGCAGCCGCCCGAATGGCCGAGCTGATCAGCGCGCTTCAGAACCCTCAGGCGGTTATCACCCTGGTGGTTCTGGCTCTGGCGATCGTTCTGTTCATCACAGGAGCACTGGCCCCGGAACTCACCGGCCTGCTCAGCCTTGGCCTGCTGGTCGCCATGGGGGTTCTGACACCCCCTGAAGCCCTGGCTGGATTCGGCAGTCCCGCCCTGATCACCCTGATGGGCCTGTTCCCGGTCTCCGCGGCACTGTTCAAAAGCGGGGCTCTGGACCGCCTGCGCGCCCTGATCGCTTCAGAACGGATCCGTTCGCCCAGACGATTGATCGCACTGATGGCGTTCGTGATAGCGCCGGTGTCTGGAATCGTTCCCAACACACCGGTGGTGGCGTCCCTGCTGCCGGTGGTGGAGAACTGGTGCCACCGGCGCGGTATTTCAACATCCAGGGTCCTGCTACCACTCTCCTTTTCGACGGTTCTCGGCGGAACCCTCACCTTGCTAGGCAGTTCGGTGAACCTGCTAGTCAGTGATATTAGCCAGCAACTGGGGTATGGATCGCTGGAGCTGTTCAGCTTCACCCTGATCAGCCTGCCGATCTGGCTGGTAGGGGCCGCATACCTGGTGCTGGCACCACGGGCCCTGCTGCCGGATCGGGGCCATGACAATGACGACCTCGGGCTCTCGCCCCAGCGCAGCAGCTACAGCACCGAAGTCACCATCCCCCACGACTCGGAGCTGGTGGGGGTCTCCCTGCACAACAGCCGACTGCAACGCCGCTTCGACGTGGATGTGCTGGAACTCCAGCGTTCCGGCGAACGCTTGCTGCCCCCCCTGGCGGACCGCAGGCTCCAGGCCGGCGACCATCTCCTGCTGAGGGTGACCCGACAGGATCTGCTCCGTCTTCAGCAGGACCACACCGTTCAGCTCACAACCCAAGGGAACAATGCTGGATTTGACCAGAGCAGCGATGAGCTGAGCGGTCAGAAGACGGTTGAAGTGCTGCTGCCCGCCGGATCCACCCTGGCCGGCGCCAGCCTGCGCGAACTCCGCTTCCGTCAGCGCCACAACGCCACGGTGCTGGCCCTGCGTCGCGGCCAGGAGACCCTTCAGGAACGGCTGGGTCAGATCGTGCTGCGAGAGGGGGATGTGCTGCTGCTGCAGGCTCCCCTAGATTCCATCCGCGGACTGCAGGCCAGCAACGACCTGCTAGTGCTCGATCGGCTCGAGGATGACTTGCCCACGGTCCGGCGTAAACCCCTTGTGGTGAGCATCGCGATCGCGATGCTTCTGCTACCGACCCTGACTTCCATTCCACTGGTGGCAGCTGTGCTCCTGGCCACCGTGGCCGTTGTGGCCAGCGGCTGTCTTCGCCCCGGTGAGCTGCAGCGGGCCATCCGTCTCGATGTGATTCTGCTGCTTGGCTCCCTCACCAGCTTCAGCGTGGCCCTGCAGAGCAGTGGTCTGGCTGACGCCATGGCCCAGGGTCTTCAGCAATGGCTGACGGGCTGGCCCACCTATGGATCCCTGGTGGTGGTGTTCATCGGCACCACCCTGCTCACCCAGGTGATGAGCAATGCAGCCTCCGTCGCGCTGCTGGCGCCGGTGGCGGTTCAGCTGGCACCGGGGCTGGAACTTCCTTCCACCGCCCTGTTGATAACTGTGCTGTTTGGCGCGAGCCAGTCGTTTCTGACCCCGGTCGGCTACCAGACGAACCTGATGGTGTTCGGCCCCGGACGGTATCGCTTCCTCGATGTCACCCGCTATGGGATCGGCCTGACCTTGATCATGACCGTGCTAGTGCCGGCCCTGATCCTGTGGCGTTATGCCGCATCCTGATCAACACTGGTCGTTCTTCGAGTCGTCAGCTCCGTGCCCCTCCGCCAGGCGATCGAGCGCAGCCAGGGCTGGCACCGACGACTCACCGTGCCCCAGTTCACCGTGGTCACCGGCCTGCTGGTGATCCTGCTGGGGACGCTTCTGCTGGCCACACCGCTGTGTTCCAGCAGCAAGGTGGGGCTCTGGGAAGCACTGTTCACGGCCACATCAGCGATCACGGTGACCGGTCTCTCGATCATCGATGTCGGAGCCGATCTCACCACTGCCGGACAACTGGTGCTGACCCTGATGATCCTGGCGGGAGGCCTGGGACTGATGGCCATCACCACCTTTCTCCAGGGTTTTGTTGTGAAGGGCACCGGACTCCGCCGCCGACTCGACCGGGGCCAGACCCTCGATGAATTCGGGGTCGGCGGCGTGGGCAACACGTTCCGTGGCATCGCCATCACGGCGGCATTGGTGATACTGGTGGGTGCTTTGGTGCTCTACGGCTTCGGGTTCAGCGATATCCCCGACCGTGGCGAACGGCTGTGGGCGTCGATCTTCCATAGCATCTCGGCCTACAACAACGCCGGCTTCGGGCTCTGGTCCGACAGCCTGGAGAGGTATCACGACAACCTGCTGGTCAACGCCGTTGTGATGCTGTTGATCGTTATGGGGGGACTGGGCTGGCGGGTCACAAGTGACCTGGCAAGCCAGGGGGTCCGTCGCGGCCGGCGGCGGCTCAGCCTTCACACCCGGCTTGTGCTGCGGACCACGCTGCTTCTGGTGGTGTTCGGCACCGTTGGACTGGCCCTGACTGAGTGGCTTAACCGCGGCGAGGTCTTCATCGGCATGGCCTGGCGGGAACGTTGGATGACCGCCCTGTTCGAGTCGGTCACCGCCCGTACGGCGGGGTTCACCACGGTCCCCTTCTCCCTAGAGAACATCACCGATTCCGGCACCCTGCTGCTGATGACCCTGATGTTCATCGGTGCGAGTCCTGGCGGGACAGGTGGGGGCATCAAGACCACCACGGTGGCGGCCCTGATGGCGGCGACCCGTTCGACCATGCGCGGTCGTGATGCCGTTGTGATCCGCAATCGAGAAATCCCCGACAAGGTCGTGCTGCGCGCCCTTGGTATCACCGTGGCATCACTGTTGTTTGTTCTAGCGATGGCATTGTTGCTAAGCATCGCCAGCAATCTCAACGGTGAAGAACGCTTCACTTTTCTCGAGATGCTGTTTACCTGCATCTCGGCCTTTGCCACCGTCGGACTCGATCTCGGGGTCACCGAGCAGCTTGGGCACTT
>QCSJ01000090.1 GCA_003211535.1 Synechococcus sp. AG-670-A05
CGAGCGTTGGGTGGACAAAGCACTGCGCCGCCGCAGCCGTGAGGAGGTGCGGGAGCAGCGCCGCTTTGAGCGCAACCGCACCTGGCAGGCCTGGCGGGAGTGGATCGCCATGGACTCCACCCATAAGGCCCTGGTGCCGATGGTGATGCTGATGGTTCTCAGTGCGGTCGGTGGTTGGTCCCTGGGTGCCGGACCTTCGGCCTGTCCGACACTCTCCTTGCCGTCGGGACAGACTGGAGTTCGCTGAACAGGATCCATGGCCGTCGAATCCGGCTCGGACAATCCTCTGGACAACCTACGTCTGTCGTTGATGCAGGAGGTCCTTCCTGTTGGTCTAGCGGTGGTTGAGCGGGCCCGTCATGGGGGGCCATCCAAGGTGGTGGAAGCATTCACAACCGGCTCCGCAGATCCTTTGGATGACCTGCGCCAGGAGGGAGAGCCAGCAGCCCGCACCCTTCGCGATCAGCTGGATGCCCTCAGCCCTGGTTTGGGTAATCCTGTAATGCCTGTGGTGGTGGAGGTGGAAGAACCTCAAGATGAGCGGGAGGAGCTGTTGTTGACCCTGCAGCGCATCGATCGGCGTCTGACTGCCCTGAAGGCTCAGCTCAAGGCCGACTGAACTGTGGCGGGATCGATTCAGCAGCGGCAGACCGGACTTCGTCAGCAACCATTGGTGCTGCTTCTGGTGGTGCTGCTCTTCTGCGGAGCCATGGTGAGTCGCCTGGTGTGGATGCAGCTGCTGGAGGGAGCCCGCTACCGGGAACTGGCCGATGAAAACCGCATCCGTCTGGTGCCGCGGTCGCCGATCCGAGGACGATTGCTGGATCGCAAGGGACGGGTGCTTGCCACCAGCCGACTGAGTTATTCGTTGTACCTTGAACCTCGGCTGGTGGGAGACGCGGACTGGCCAGACCTGCGGGATCGCTTGGTGTGGCTGTTGAACCTCGACCCGGCGAAGCTGGATCAGGAACGCCAGCGCGGACTGGACCGAAATGGTTATCGCACCACCCTGGCGCTGGATCTTCGCCCTGAGCAGGTGCTGCGCTTCCGCGAGCAGGCCCTAGGTCTCAAGGGGGCTCAGGTGGATGTGGACATCTTGCGCCACTACCCCCACGGCACCCTGGCGGCTCATGCCCTGGGCTACACGCAGCCGATCACGGAAGCGGAGTACGAAACCCTTTCCGAACGCGGCTACAGGATTCGTGATCGCATCGGTCGTACGGGGGTGGAAGCGGCCTACGAGTCACAACTGCGCGGCAAGTGGGGCGGTCAGATGCTGGAGGTGAACGCGATGGGAGAGGTGCAGCGGAACCTCGGTGATCGCCCCTCCCAGCCAGGTCGCGATCTCACCCTCACCTTGGATCTGGATCTGCAGAAAGCGGCGGAAACAGCACTGGCGAACAAGCCGGGTGGTGCTGTGGTGGCCCTTGATCCCAAGGACGGAGCCATCCTGGCGCTGGCCAGCAAACCGGGATTTGACCCCAATTTCTTTTCCAAGCTGATCACCACCCAGAAGGAATACGACGCGCTCTTCTTCAACCCCACCAAACCATTGCTGTCGCGGGCGATGAACCCCTACGACCCCGGCAGCACCTGGAAGCCGGTCACGGCGATGGCGGGGATGGAATCAGGCAAGTTTCCACCGGACACCAAATTGCACACCACCGCTTGCATCACCTACGGCGGCCACTGCTTCCCTGATCACAACGGTGAGGGATTCGGCCACATCGGTTATGCAGATGCGCTGCGCCACTCCAGCAACACCTTCTTTTATCAGATTGGAGTGGGTGCGGGCTCGAAGGCGCTGAAGCAGGCTGCAGATCAACTGGGCTTTCAACAGAAGACCGGTATTGAGATCGGCTGGGAAGAAAGCGTCGGCTTGGTCGGGGATGAGACCTGGGCTGCGGCGGGTCGAGGCTGGGCCGAACCGGGGACTGTTCCCTGGATTCCGGAGGATATGGCTAGCGCGTCGATCGGTCAGTCCGTGGTGCAGATCACGCCGCTGCAGCTGGCGCGTGCCTACGCCGTTTTTGCCAACGGTGGTTGGTTGGTGACACCGCACCTGGCCAAGGGAACGACCAATTGGCTGGATTCCGATCACCGCCGCAAGGTGGTGATGAAGCCGTCCACGTTGGCCACGATCCGCGCCGGACTGCGCAAGGTTGTATCGGCCGGAACGGGCTTTGGACTAAACGGGCCGGGCATTCCCGTGGCGGCTGGCAAGACCGGGACGGCGGAGGACAGCACGGGTGGTCCAGACCATGCCTGGTTCGGCTCATATGCCCCGTATCCCAACGGTGAGATAGTTGTGGTGGCTTTCGCTCAGAACACACCCGGCGGTGGATCAGTGCATGCTCTGCCGATGGCCAAAGCTGTGCTTGCGGAATGGAACAGAATCCGTCAGGACTGAGGTCAGGCGGCTGCGCTGAGCTCCCGTTCCAGCACCTGCCGGTAGTAGCCGCGTAACTGCTCGGTGGCCCCGGCCCAGCCCCAGCATTCCGCTTCTGATCGGGCAGCACTGCGCAGGTTCTGGCGCTCGGTGGCGTTGCCAAGCAGGCGTTGGGTGGCGGCGATCAGGCTGGCGGCTCCGCCATCGGCACCATCGGGTTCATAGAGACAGCCATTCATGCCGTCAGTGATGATGTCGGGAATGCCACCGCGGTTGGCGCCAACCACAGGGCAACCAGCGGCCATGGCTTCCAGCAGCACCAGGCCAAGTGTTTCCGTACTAGAGGGGAACAGAAAGGCATCACCGCTGGCGTAAGCGCTGGCCAGTTCCTCACCGGCGAGATACCCCACAAAGGTGGTTGCTGTGCCCTCGAAATGTTTTTCGAGCTGCTGCCGGTGCGGTCCATCGCCCACTAGGGCGAGACGTGCATCGGGCAGGGCCTCCATAACGGGTCGGATCCGTTCGATCTGCTTTTCGGCGGAGAGTCGACCCACGTACAGCAACAGAGCACCCCTGTCGTCATGGCCCCCCAGGAGCCGCTCCCGCATGGCGTCATTGCGGAGCTCGGGACGGAACAGCTCGGTATCTACACCACGCTGCCACAGGTCGGTGTTTTGGATGCCCTTCTCGCTGAGCTCCTGCACCATGGCGGTTGAGGTGCAGAGGTTGAGCAACGCCTGGTTGTGGGCAGCTTTGAGCAACTCCCACAGCAGGGGTTCGAGCATGCCCATGCCGTAGTGCTCCAGGTACTTGGGCAGGTGGGTGTGATAGCTGGCAATCAGCGGAATCGATTTGTTCTTTGCCAGCCAGATGCCCCCCAGCCCCAGCACGGCCGGGTTGACGACGTGGATCAGGTCCGGCTGAAAGCTTTCGATCGCTTCGGATACGGCTGGTCTGGGCAGAGCCAGCTTCAGTTCGGGGTAGAGCGGCAGAGGCATGGCAGGAACGCCAATTAGCCGCGCGCCCAAGTACTCGTCCGGGCACCCTTCAGGGCAGAACACCACCACTTCATCACCGGCCTCCACCAGATGGCGCACCGTCTTGGTCAGACGGGTGACGATGCCATCAACCTTCGGCAGAAAGGTTTCGGTGAAAAAGGCGATTTTCACTGGGTGAACCGGATCAGGAGGCGGTGCCGATGGCCTGGGCCTGGGTCTTGGTCCAGGCGGAGGTGCAGAGAATGCGGTTGCGGTCGCAGCGGTCGGCGAAACGGGTGGCGATTTCCACCACTTCCTTCAGCAGGCCGTCATCGAGGGTGGTGGGGTTGAGGCCCAGCTCGATGAAGCAGCGGTTGTCGACGATCAGATCGTTCTCGACAGCCTCGTTGCGGGGGTTGGGCAGGTTGTTCACCTGAGCACCAGTCAGGGCCGCAACCTTCTTTGCCAGTTCACCCACCTGGTGGCTTTCGGTCATCTGGTTGAAGATCTTGACTCGTTCTCCCTGGGTGGGTGGATTGTCTAGAGCCAGCTGAACGCAGCGCACGGAATCTCGGATGTGAATGAAGGCACGGGTCTGGCCTCCGGTGCCGTGGACGGTGAGGGGGTAGCCGATGGCGGCCTGTATCAGGAAGCGGTTCAACACCGTGCCGTAGTCGCCGTCGTAATCGAAGCGATTGGTGAGCCGCGGGTCACGGTCGGTGGCGTCCGTATTGGTGCCCCAGACGATGCCCTGGTGCAGATCCGTGATCCGGACCTTGTCGTTTTTGTTGTAGTAGAGGAAAAGCAGCTGATCCAGCGTCTTGGTCATGTGATAGACGCTGCCCGGGCTGGCAGGGTGGAGGATTTCCTCCTCGAAGCGGCTACCGTCCGGTTGGGGGACCTCCACCTTGAGGTAACCCTCTGGAATCGTGGCGCCGCGGTGGGAGCCATAGCCGTAGACACCCATGGTGCCCAGGTGCACCACGTGGATGTCTTGTCCGCTTTCAACGATTGCCGCCAGCAGGTTGTGGGTGCCGTTTACGTTGTTATCAACGGTGTAGCGCTTTGTGGCGCTGCTCTTCATTGAGTAAGGCGCTGCCCGTTGTTCGGCGAAGTGGACCACCGAATCCGGCTTCTCCTCCAGCAGCAGGTCGAGCAGACGCTGATATTCGTGGGCGATATCCATATGGACGAAGCGCATCGGCTTACCGTCGATCTCCTCCCAAGCCTTGAGCCGCTCACCGATGCTCACGATCGGTGTCAGCGACTCAACCTCGAGGTCGATGTCGATCTTGCGGCGGCTGAGGTTGTCCACGATCAGAACCTCATGGCCTTGATCCGCCAGGTTCACCGCACAGGGCCAGCCGCAGAAGCCGTCACCGCCGAGAACGAGAACTTTCACCCCAAACTCCTGCTGGAAAGAGCGGAACGCTCATTCCAGGCAAGCTACTACAGGGATTTTCGTGGGCTGTGCTTCAGCTGATGGCAACGGTCACGGCCATCAGTCCCGCCACGAGCACAACACCGCCGAGCATCATCATTAGAGAGCTGCGGCCGCGGCTTCGACTGGTTTCCAGGTCCATGACCTCCATCCGCGGTTCCTTCGCAAAGGCGTTCAGGCGACCGCCATCTTCCGTGGTGACCTGCATGGATCGAATGCGAGTGATCGGACCTTATGAGTCCAATTGCCTAACGACACCCGATGTGTCGCAGGCTTTATTTCACTTCAAATCTCTTCATCACGTTTGATTACTTGACAACTCCTTGGTTGGGCGAACTGGCGGAGGCCTCCTCGCGGCGTGGAAGCCGGCCGGCGCAGAAGGCGGTTCGTCCAGCGATCACCGCCTGGCCCATGGCCTCGGCCATGGCGGCAGGGTCTCCGGCCAATGCGATCGCACTGTTCACCAAAACGGCGTCAGCACCCATCTCCAGGGCATGAGCCGCTTCGCTGGGCACACCGATACCGGCGTCCACCACCACCGGCACCGAAGTGTTTTCGATGATCAGGGCGATGTTGGCGGCATTGTTCAAACCCTGGCCTGAGCCGATGGGTGAGCCCAGGGGCATCACCGTGGCGCAGCCGGCGTCCTCGAGGTACTTGGCCAACAGTGGATCGGCATTGATGTAAGGCAACACGGTGAAGCCTTCCTTCACCAGTTGTTCGGCTGCCTTGAGGGTGCCGATTGGATCGGGCAGCAGGTAACGGCTGTCAGGAATCACCTCCAGCTTCACGAAGGTGTTGTCCTCCTGGCCAGCCAGCTTCGCCAGTTCACGGCCAAGCCTCGCCACCCGCACCGCTTCTTCGGCATTGGTGCAACCCGCGGTATTGGGCAGCATCCAGATACGTTTCCAGTCGATGGCCTCCATCAAGCCGGCATGGCCGGCCGCCAAGGCCTGCACTCGGCGTACCGCAACGGTGACCATGTCACAAGCAGACCTCTCGATGCTCTGTTGCATCAGTTCCAGTGAGGTGTACTTGCCGGTTCCCGTGAACAGGCGGCTTTGAAAACGGCGGCCGCCGATGATCAGGTCATCTCCCTGAGCCACTGCGCTGGGTAGGTTTGAAACCATGACGCGTCCGAGCAAAATGGCCTAACGTGCGCTCATCATCCCGCGTGATTCATGCCTGTACTGCTCGCCATGGATCTCCCGGTCGGCAGTCAGGTTCCGTTCCAGAGCAATCCTCAGCTGCCGCTTGATCCGATTCAGCTGGCGATACCTATGGAGATCGACGGCGGGAAGGTAGAGAGTTTTGATCCTGCAGCACGGGCCGTTGAACTGGAGTCATCGCTTCCCCGTACCTGGTGTGGGACGTTTCAGCCTTTTGATGGCAATCCCACCGTTGATGTGACGCTGGAGCTCAGCGCCGTCACGGCGATAGGTCAGATGATTGATTTGCGCGGCACCTTGTCGATGGGGGCGGTAACCACATCTTTTCAGGGCAACCTGCATGCCAAATCGGACCAACTTGATCTGATCCCCCTAGGTGATCCCCTGATTGCTGGTCTCGAGCCTGGAGGTCTGTTTCTTGGTCTTCAGGGTTTCAGCCCCACCGGGTGGCAATCACCTCGCTTGA
>QCSJ01000091.1 GCA_003211535.1 Synechococcus sp. AG-670-A05
GCCGGGTCTGCGGGTCATCCCGCCAGGGGGTGAGATTGGCCTTGGCCGCTGGAAATCGCTGCCGCACCAGGGTGATTACCGAGGCCAAAGCCTGGGCCTGATCAACACTGCGCACGGATTCACCTGCGTTCAAAGCACTGCCATTCCCTGTAGACATGTTGGAGAGAGGTCGTCGATGTCGCCGTTACGGTTGCGCCAGGTTCACAAAGCCATGACACGCCCGTTGCACATCGGCCTGCTTGGCGCCATGCCGGAGGAGATCGGCTCGGGTCTGAGTCATCTCAAGCAACGCAGCAGCACACACCATGGCGACCTAACGCTGCATCAGGGCGTCTGGGGTGACGGAGTCCGCTTGATCCTGGCCTGGAGTGGCTGGGGGAAAGTGTGCGCAGCCAGGGCTGCAACCCGTCTGCTGGCGGCGGCCCCCAACCTGGATCTGCTCCTCTTCACCGGGGTGGCCGGTGCCGCGGATGACGCACTCCAGCAGTGGGATGTGGTCCTAGCGGATGCCGTGATGCAGCACGATATGAATGCCAGTCCCCTTTTTCCACGCTTCACCCTGCCGCCGCTGAACCGTGATCTTCTTCAGCCCGATCCGGACTGGCTGGCCTGGGCCAGTCGCTCCCTGGATGCTGCCCAGACAGCCGGCGAGCTGAAGGGCTTCGGAGCCATCCGGCCTGGGTTGATCGCAACGGGTGATCAGTTCATCGGTGATGCCGCAGTGCTGCAGGAGCTCAAAGCTGCCCTGCCGGACCTGCAGGCGGTGGAGATGGAAGGGGGCGCTGTGGCGCAGGTGGCGGAGCAGGAGGCGGTGCCCTGGCTGGTGCTGCGTGTGATCTCCGATGGTGCCGACGAAGCGGCAGCCCAGAGCTTCAGCGACTTCGTGCATGTTTACGACCAAAGGGCCTGGAGTCTGATCGAAGCACTGCTCAAGCGATTGTCAGCGCGATGAAGCTGCCGGCGGCTCTGAACCGACTGGTGCGCTACAGCTCTATCGGCCTGATCGCCGCCGTCATTCACGCAAGCGTGCTGCTGGGTCTCGATTCCTGGTTCCCCCTCAGCCTGGCCAACCCGATCGGCTTTCTCGCCGCCTCCATTGCGGGATACCTGGGTCATGCCCTGCTCACCTTCCGTGAGGAGACCGGAGGTCGACACTTCCCTCGGCGCTGGTTGCTGCTGCAGTACGCCATGAACATCAGCGTCTGCTCACTACTTCCGCTGCTGGATGCGCCAACCGTGGTGCTGGTGTTAACTCCCACCGTGCTCAACGCTCTGATCTGGAACCGCGCGGCACGCTTCAGTGCCAAGGCCCGTCAGCAACAGATCGGCCAACCCCCACTGATTCATGCCGACGACCTAGGCCTGGCGGAGTGCGTGGATGCGGCCATCCTCGATCTGGCCCAAAGCGGGCGGCTTCAGGGGGCCAGTCTCCTGGTGAATGGTCCCAGTGCGGCCAACGCCGTTAAGGCGTGGCGCAACCTTGCCGACCCACTACCGCTCACCCTGCATTGCTGTCTCACCGAGGGGCATGGCCTGCCCAACTGTCCTGATCTTCCGACCGGATTCGGCAACTTGCTGCTGGCCTCACTCCTGCCCTGGCAGCGCCGACGCATAGCCCCCCAGTTGCGTACGGTTTTGCTGCAGCAGATCAGCCGCTACCGCCAGCTCACTGGGCTGCAGAGCATCCGCCTCGATGGACACCAGCACATCCACCTCGTGCCCCTGGTGCTAGATGCGGTGCTGGATCTGTCTAATACCGAATCGATAATCTGGGTGCGCACGACGCGGGAACCCCTGCCGGAAGGTCTGTCGCTGCGGCTTTGGTGGCGCAGCCTGCAGACAGGCGGCCTGGTCAAGTGGCTGATTCTGCAGCTGCTGAGCGGGCTGGCCACCCCCCGTCTGCGCCGGGCAGGACTTCAAACCAATCGGCGCTTCGCCGGTGTGTTGTTCAGTGGATCGATGTTCGGCACGGCGTTGCGTCACAGCTGGATCACGGCCCACTGCCCCAACACGATCCGTCGCTCTTCACGGCCCGTTGTGCTGATCCACCCGGCCCAGCGGCAAAACAAAGAGTTCATGGATCAGGAGGCGTTTCAGCAGTCTGTAACATTTTTCAAATCAGCCAACCGCCAAAAAGAATGGACTTCAGCGCAACAGCTCTGAGCCCCTCCGTCAGGGGTTAATCGCGGTAATTCGCAAATCACCAGGTTCGCGCAATTTGAACTGAGCTGGCTCCTGCTTCGCCTGTTGGAAGCCGGCTTCTTGAAGCACAGCCATCAGAGACTCAGGCGTAGGCCCATTTGTGACACATCAATTGGTCCTTCCAGGATGGATCGCCGTACAAGAGTCACATCAACATCTGACCAGCCTCTCCAGGCTGGTCAGGCATTACAGGGTTCTCAACAATCATTTGACAGTGATAAAGAAGTTTTGCACACTCAAGAATTAGCTTTCCGCTAGGGGTTTCAATAGAGAAATAACTACCCAGCAATAAAAACGCTTGACAACATGTACGGTGATAATTTCATCAGCGACAAAAGATTCAATCTTACTTAGATCACGAATATCAGCTTCACAACAGGCTGTTTTTCAGCCCGAGACCAGACTGTGTCAACATTCACATAACTCGAAAGTACTTTATCGTCTCACCCTAATGGAGCTTAACCACCAATATTTGAAAGTATTTGAAGATAGTTCACTCCTCTCAGCTTCATTTCTGGTGGATGGCTCTGACGAAGTAGTGCGGTCGCCGCTTGACATCGATGTAGATCCGGCCGATGTACTCCCCCAAAACGCCGATGCCGATCAACTGGATCCCCCCCAGGAACAGAACAGCAACGATCAATGAGGCGTAACCCGGCAGGTCCACACCGAAGATCAGGGTGCGCAGCACGATCAGTGCGGCATAAACAAAGCTGAACAAGGAAATCAGCACACCGATCACGCCCCAGACCTTCAACGGCTTCACCGTGAACGAAAAGATGCCGTCCAATGCATACCGCCAGAGCTTGAGCGAGCTCCAGGTGGAGGCACCACCGGTCCGTGCCACGCGGCTGTATTGGATCTCGACACTGCGGTAGCCCGTCCAAGGCATAAGCCCTTTGGAAAAGCGCGTGGCCTCGCGCATCTGCGTGACGGCCTTAATGACTGGGGCACTGAGCAAGCGAAAGTCCCCAGCACCTTCCTGCAACTGGATTGAATCCACCAGCCGGTTGAACACCCGATAGAACCAGGACGCCGTAGCCACCTTCACCAGCCCTTCGGCATCGCGGTCATCACGCACCGCGGTGACCACCTCAGCACCCTTCCGCCAGGCCTGCACCATCAATGGGATCCTTTCCGGCGGGTGCTGCAGGTCAGAATCGATCAGCACCGCAGCACCGCAGCGTCCGCCGGCGTAGTCGAGTCCCGCCAGCATGGCGGCTTCCTTGCCAAAATTGCGGGTGAGCTCTAGCAGTGTCAGACCCTGATCAGAGTGGGACTGCTGCCAGGAGCGAATCACCGCAACAGTTCTGTCGCAAGAGCCGTCATCGATCAGCAGCAGGTGGTGCACCTCGGGTAGAGCCAGAACCCGTTCGACAAAGCGGATGATCACCGCCTCTTCGTTCAGACAGGCGGCCACCACCCAGAGCTGCTCGCTGCCCATGCCAACCCGGCTGTGATGAGTGAACCGTAGGGCTCCCGGCTCAGTCATAGGCTCGGCCTGCTGACGCCCGACCAACCGCCATGGCCCAGTTCGAGAAGCTCACCGCCCCCAGCCAGGGCTCACCGATCCGCTTCGAGAACGGCCAGCCCGTGGTGGCCGACAACCCGATCATCCCCTTCATCCGCGGTGATGGCACCGGCGTGGACATCTGGCCCGCCACCCAGAAGGTGCTGGATGCAGCCGTGGCCCAGGCCTATGGCGGCAGCAAGACCATCGAATGGTTCAAGGTGTACGCCGGTGATGAAGCCTGCGACCTCTACGGCACCTACCAGTACCTGCCGGAAGACACCCTCGAAGCAATCCGCACCTACGGCGTCGCCATCAAAGGTCCCCTCACCACACCGGTAGGTGGCGGCATTCGCTCGCTGAATGTGGCCCTGCGCCAGATCTTTGATCTGTATTCCTGCGTGCGCCCCTGCCGTTACTACGAAGGCACCCCCAGCCCCCACAAGCGTCCCCAGGATCTGGACGTGATCGTCTACCGGGAGAACACCGAAGACATCTATATGGGTGTGGAGTGGGAAGCCGATGACACCGTCGGCCAGGAGCTGCGCAAGCACCTCAACGAGGTGGTGATCCCCGCCAACGGCAAGCTGGGCAAACGCCAGATCCCCGAGGGATCCGGCATCGGCATCAAGCCTGTGAGCAAAGCCGGCAGCCAGCGCCACATCCGCAAGGCGATCCAGCACGCCCTGCGTCTACGGGGCAACAAGCGCCACGTGACCCTGGTGCACAAGGGCAACATCATGAAGTTCACGGAAGGGGCCTTCCGGGACTGGGGCTATGAGCTGGCCACCACCGAATTCCGCGACGTCTGCATCACCGAACGGGAAAGCTGGATCCTCGGCAACCTCGAGAAGGATTCCAATCTGAGCGTGCAGGCCAACGCCCGCATGATTGAGCCGGGCTACGACAGTCTCACCCCCGAGAAGAAGACCGACATCGACGCCGAGGTACAGGCTGTGATCGATGCCATCGGCAGCAGCCACGGCAGCGGCAAGTGGAAAGAGATGGTGCTGGTGGATGATCGCATCGCCGACAGCATCTTCCAGCAAATCCAGACCCGCCCCCAGGAGTATTCGATCCTGGCCACATTGAACCTGAACGGCGATTACATCTCCGACGCTGCCGCCGCGATGGTGGGTGGCCTTGGTATGGCCCCCGGCGCCAACATCGGCGAGAACGCCGCCATCTTCGAGGCCACCCACGGCACTGCGCCGAAACACGCCGGGCTCGATCGGATCAACCCGGGCTCAGTGATCCTCAGCGGCGTAATGATGCTGGAGTTTCTCGGCTGGCAGGAGGCCGCCGATCTGGTGACCAAGGGCCTCAGTGCAGCCATCGTCGACAAGCATGTCACCTATGACCTGGCCCGACTGATGGAACCTCAGGTGGCCCCCGTGAGCTGCAGCGGTTTCGCTGAAGCGATCATCGAGCGGTTCTAACCCGACATAAAAAAGCCCCCTCTGTAGAGGAGGCAAGGAATGATCTGCCAGTGAGTATCAAGATAAGCCGTTCATCTCGAACATTCACACATGGCCACCAGCATCACCGCTGATGTCCCCGACCTGACCTCCGGGCTCAGGGCGAGCCTGGACAACGCCGACATAAATGTGATCTTCAATGGCGACCATGTCCATGTCGGCCACATCCTGCATTCCACTGCCGGACAGCTCTTTCTTGGAATAGAGAGTCATCCTTACGGTTCACATTCCGGTTACGTCACAGCTGCCGGAGAACTCATTGGTGCCGGCCTCCGAGAACACTTCGGCCAGAGCCGACGCACCCGCTTCGTAGCGAGGGCTAAGGATTCCACCGGCAGCACCCAGGAAGTAACCGGTCGCTTCACCAAGCAGTTCCATGTTCCCCTTGATGGGAAGGGCAATTTTGAGCTCGCCGTAATCGTTGCCTGAATCCTCATCCGAGATCAGAACATTGCCGCCATTGCACTTGGCCCAGTAAAGAATGTCGTTCGCAACAATCTCCACAAGGCCTGATCCCACGTAAGTGGCATGGGTAAGGCTGCCATCGGGGTTAGCTTCACCCTCGTTGGCCAAGCCTTCATTCCCCACATCAACCGTCATCGAACCATCGGTGGCAGGAATAGTCAAAACCGCTTTGTATTCGAGGTAGGCAGGCAGCAGATGGCCGTCTGCATCAGGGTTTTTCTTGAGCTGCTAGTTAAACTCGCCAAGCAGAGAACTTTCATTAATCATAGTCTGGAAGAAGTTGGCCTTTCCTGAGGGACCAACCACGTTGTGCTCGGCCTTGGTGTCGACGTCGAAGAAGGTATGGCCTTTCGGCTGCTCTTCGGGACGTTCTCTCAGAAGCATTTCCGTATTGCCAACTGCGGCGGGTTCATCCCAACCACCCCACTGGAAGTTGGTGGGATAAAAACGATCCTTGAAGGAGTTACCGGCCCTGGCTTGGGTGCTGAGGTAAATGTCCATGGCGTGGTCGTCGAAACGACCGTTGCCGTCCTCATCGGCGACGATGCCCGGCTTGTCGAAGTGATTGTTCTTAAGGGTCTGGCCATAGAGCTGGCCCCAGAGCATGCCGTTGCGGCCCAGGAACTAATCACTCTTACTTTGCTCGTCAGTGATCTTGATGCTTTCTGCGTCTTAGCCCTTACGACCTACGTAGATCTTCAGCGGAGCAAGCTCGAGACCGTGGTCATAACCGGGGGTCGCCATCACC
>QCSJ01000092.1 GCA_003211535.1 Synechococcus sp. AG-670-A05
CACACGCCCCATGGGCCGGTGCAGACGCCCCGCTTCATGCCAGTGGGCACCCTGGCCACTGTGAAAGGGATCAGCACCGAGCAACTGGCCCGCACCGAGGCTCAGATGGTGCTCTCCAACACATACCACCTGCACCTGCAGCCCGGCGAGGAGATCGTGGCGGCAGCCGGTGGATTGCACCGATTCATGGGCTGGAGCGGACCGATGCTCACCGACTCCGGCGGGTTCCAGGTGTTCAGCCTCGGGGACCTGAACAAAATCGATGACCGCGGCGTCGTATTCCGCAATCCCCGGGACGGGCGGATCATCGATATGACCCCAGAGCATGCCACGCAGATCCAGATGGCGCTGGGGGCTGATGTGGCGATGGCCTTTGACCAATGTCCGCCCTATCCAGCCAGCGAAAACGATGTGATTGATGCCTGCCGGCGCACTCATGCCTGGCTGGCCCGCTGCGTTGAAGCCCATACCCGAGACGACCAGGCTCTGTTCGGCATAGTGCAAGGCGGATGCTTTCCCCATCTGCGCCGTGAGAGTGCTCGGGCCGTCGCCGACTTCGACCTGCCGGGCATTGCCGTCGGCGGCGTCAGCGTGGGCGAACCGGTGGAAGAGATGCATCGCATAGTTCGCGATTTGGCACCGCTGCTGCCCGATGACCGCCCTCGCTACCTGATGGGCATCGGCACGTTGCGGGAAATGTCGGTGGCGGTGGCCAATGGCATTGATCTGTTCGATTGTGTTCTCCCCACACGCCTGGGCCGCCATGGCACCGCACTGGTCGGCGGTGAACGCTGGAACCTGCGCAATGCCCGCTTTCGCCATGACCACACACCCCTGGATCCGAGCTGCTCCTGTGTGGCGTGCACCAGACACACCCGGGCCTATCTGCATCATCTGATTCGCAGTGAGGAACTTCTGGGCCTCACCTTGCTGAGCATTCACAACATCACGCAACTGGTGCGTTTCACCACCGCAATGGGCCAGGCGATCCGGGATGGCTGTTTTTCAGAGGATTTCGCTCCCTGGGAGCCGGACTCACCAGCCCGTCACACGTGGTAGCGTCCAGGCCACGCCTATTTGAACACTAGGGATGGCCGCCTTCACCCTCGACCTGCTGGCTCAGCTGCCCGAGGCCTATCAGGCCTTTTCCCCCCTGATCGACATCCTGCCTCTGATCCCGGTGTTCTTCCTCCTGCTTGCGTTCGTCTGGCAAGCCTCCGTCGGTTTCCGCTGATTAGCGGTCCTGCAGAACAGCCCAGACAAAGGCAGGCAAGGAAAGCATCCGCCTCCAGCGACTGGGCTCCTTGATCAGTCGATATAACCACTCAATTTGCAGGCTGCACATCCATTTCGGTGCGCGCCTCTTGACGCCAGCCCAAACGTCAAAACTGCCGCCGACGCCCATCCAGAGGCTTTTTAGGCCGCCACACATCTGCTTTGACCAAATTTCCTGGCGTGGGACTCCCAAGGCGACTAGGACCAGATCCGGCTTGAGCTGCTGGAGCTCGGTTTCAATGCCGTTCCAGGCCTCCGCCGGCTGAAAGCCATCCTCTGTCATCACAAGGTTCAGCCCTGGAAGGCGCTCTGGCAGCGATTGGCGAAGGATGTCCATCACGGCGGGGGCTGCGCCCACGAGGGCCACTCTCCAGCCATGGGCTGCGGCGTAGCCAAGGAGCGTCCAGGCCAGTTCAATGCCAGCTGTCTTGACCACGCTGATCCTTTGCCGAGAAAGGGCCCAGACCACACCAGCACCATCGGGGATCACCAGATCAGCTCCCTCGATGGCCTGACCTAGTTCCAGCAAGCTACGCGCCGTCATCGTCATCTCAGCGTTGAGGGTGACGATGCGACCACCCCCACGGGCGTGCAGACCGATTGCAGCCGCTTGAACATCACGGCATGCGTCAACGGGGATTCCGAGAACCCTGCAACGGCGGCGATCATCGGGAGTGGTGGTGACTGAATCCATCGCCGCAGGGCTGCATTGGAGAATTTAGAAGCAGTGACAAGACGGGTCATGGTGACAACAGCACAGACCCAACAGGATCAGGATCATCTCGATGCAGCTCTGACTCGTCTCGATCATTCAATCGAGCAGGTGGTGCTACAACGCCAGGACCCTGTCAGCGGGCTGCTGCCCGCTAGCACAGCCCAAACCGTTCACGGCAACTACGGCGATGCCTGGGTGCGGGACTGTGTCTATTCCGTGCAGTGCGTCTGGGGTCTGGCCATGGCCCACCGTCGCTTCCATGGAGCCCACAACAGACGCTCCTGGGAGCTGGAGCAACGGGTGCTCGCCCTGATGCGGGGATTGCTGAGAGCCATGTTGCGCCAGGCCCGGAAGGTGGAGCGGTTCAAGGACAGCCTCGATCCTCTGGACGCTCTGCATGCGAAGTACGACAGCAGCAGCGGCGATCCGGTGGTGGCGGATGACGCCTGGGGACACTTGCAGCTCGATGCCACCTCCCTATTTCTGCTCCAGTTGGCTCAACTCACCCGCGGCGGCTGCACCGTGATCCAGAGCCGGGATGAGGTGGATTTCATCCAGAACCTGGTGTATTACGTCGCCCGGGCCTATCGAACGCCTGACTACGGCATCTGGGAACGGGGCGACAAGGGCAACAACGGCCTGCCGGAACGCAATTCCAGCTCCATCGGCATGGCGAAGGCCGCCCTGGAAGCCCTGGAAGGCCTCGACCTGTTTGGAGTCCATGGCGATGGGTCATGCCAGCTGCTGATTCCCCAGGGAGCTGTGGTCCGACTACGGCGGGCCCTCGAAAGCCTTCTGCCGCGGGAATCCGCCAGCAAGGAAGCCGACAGCGCCTGCCTGTCCGTGGTGGGCTTCCCCGCCTGGGCCGTCGAAAACCAAGACCTGGTGGAGCGGACCCAGCGCCGGGTGCGGCGGGAACTGGGTGGCGCCTATGGCTACAAACGATTTCTACGGGACGGCCACCAGACCGCCGTGGAAGACATCAACCGTCTTCACTACGAACCTGAGGAGCTGGCCCAGTTCGAGGGGATTGAATCGGAGTGGCCACTGTTTCTGGCCTTCGAACTGGTGACCGCCTGCTGCGAAGAACGCTGGCAGGACGCCCGCAGCTGGCAGGACAAGCTGACAGCTCTGGCCGTTCATCAGGATGGAGAAGCGCTCTACCCAGAGCTGTATCAGGTGGCTGCTGACCGGGTCGAGGCGGAACGGAGACAACCCGGCAGCCAACCTCGCGAGGCCAACAGCAATCTTCCGCTGATCTGGACGCAGAGTCTGGCCTGGCTTGGCGAAATGCTGCTGGAGGGATTGATCACCCCGGAGGATCTCGATCCCTGCGAACGGCGACACGCCATGGCACTCGGCGCTGATGCCGTGCTCGTGGCCTTCGCAGCGGAAACGGCCGACGTTCGTCAGGCTCTGACCGATGCCGGTTTACCCCTAGACAGTGGGGACGCGATCACGATCCAGCCTTCGGATGCATTGGCTGCCCACTGGAGCTTCATCGGAGCCAATCCGAAGCTCGGCTTGAGTGGCAAACCACTGCAACGCATCGAAACCGAGGACACCGCAAGGCTTTACCGTCAGGGGGAACAGACCCTGGCGTTCACGACGGCAGTGCTGGAAGACGGCATCAGCTATCTCGCCGATGACCCGCTTCAGCTAGAGGACAGCGTGTTGGATGAACTCCACCTGCTGAGGCGCCACTGGCGAGGCCCTGGGCTGCCGCTGCTGCTGATCCCGGTCAGCGCCGAATCCTTCCAACATCATCCCGAGGTGTTCCTGCAGCTGGGACAAACGCTGCTCAGCGGCCGCATTGGGGACATCCCCGTGAAATTCGACCAACTGAAACAACTGGCCAGTCAGGCCCGTTGGGTAACTCTTCGGAAGAGGCTCGGTGACACCGAACCGACGAGCCTCCAACACTGTCGATCCGATCTGCTCCAAGACGCCACCGACCTCCGAGATCTCACCGCTGCCGAAGAACAGGAGCTTGACGAAACCGATGTCGACGTCCTGCGGAGCAGGTTGTGGAACAGCCAGTCTCTGCATGAACAGGCAGACGTTCTCGACCTGCTGCAACGACGCTTCGGAGCTGAGGCCATCGAGACCAGTCCCCATGGTCGTATCGTAACTATTCAGCAGTTGCTGGAACAGGTTTACCACCGCGGACTGCGCTGTCAGGACTGGAGTGTGGTTCGGCGCTGCGCCGGTGCGATGGGCATGGTGCATCCACAATTGGAGGATGCCCTGACCGATCTGCTGGTGCGACAGAAACAGGTGGTCGTAGGCCGGAACTACACCGCCGAGGCTCGGCTCAGCCACCCTCTGGAGAGCAGCGCCATCGCCGAACGCATCGCACGCACCAGCGGGGTGGATGGGCGCGAGCGGATGCTGGAACAGGAGTTGCTACTTGCCCTTGATGGCGTGGCCCGGCGCGATCCGGGGCTGCTGAAGGGAATCCTCACCCTGCAGCTCAGTCAGCTGCTGCTGCTGCTCACCTCTGAACTGGCGGCGGAGGCTCAGCTGGGCCAGGACGAGGCCTTTGAAGCGTTGTGCAACAGCTCACCGCACAGAATCCGGGATCGACTCCGACAACTCCTCAGCGATGTTGAGCATGCCCGAGCTGCCCTTCAGCGCGGCGAGCAGCTGCATGTCACCGGCCGGGTGCAGTGGAAGGTGCCGGATCCCCTCGACCTGCCCCATAGCGGTGGCGACTGGATGCAGCACCGCATCCGCCTGGGTTCTCTGCAGAAGGTGCCCAGAGATTTCTACGCCGGCATCTGGTCGCTGCTGCAGCACTGCCGCGGCCTGGTGATCGGCGACAAGCTGGAGCGTCGCAATCGACTGAACAGCCGCCTGATCCTCGAGAAAACATCCGGAGAAAAGAACTTCGCCACGTTGGTGGAGCATCTGCTAAGCCGCATCCAGGCCCCGGAGTACCGACAGCTCTGCACAGAGTGCCTCCTGTCTCTGATGGCCTTCGTGGAAGCCAACCCGGAAGTGCACTTCGATGACGACCTGGCGTTGGATGTGGTGATTGGACACGCCGTGCGTGTGGGCTGGCAACAGACGCACCCCTCGCAGACCGCTGCCAGCTATGGCCATTACAAGGACCGCGCCTGGGGGCAGTTCTATGCCGCATCACCTGGGGACTGCCGCCGCTGGCAGGTGGCGGCTCTTCGGGAACTGGCGGAACAGGAAGGGCTGGTCCGATCAGATTCCGGGTGATCAGATCGGCGCCAACAAGGGCGCTCCTGTATCCGGGTGTTCCACTGCCTGCTCGATCAGGTCCGCTAGCTTGAGTGCCCGTGATGCCTGAAGACCATCTACCGCAGGAATTTCCCGGCCGCGCACGCACTGAAGGAAGTGCTCAAGCTCGGCGTATAGCGGTTCGATCGATGTGGTGCTCACCTCCTCAATAAAACCGTCATTGCGGTACAGCAGCTCACCATGATCAGCGGAATACCACTCATGAGCACGGCGATGAATGTGCAGGGTGTGATTGAGAAAATCGGTCTCAACCAGGCTGGAGCGGCAGTGTGCACTGAGGCTGCGGATCTTGCGGTGGCTCATCTTGCTGGCGGTGAGGCTGGCCACCACTCCGTTATCGAAGCCCAGGGTCGCGTTGACGTAATCGATCGGACCCTCGGCACTGCGACCACCTGCAGCGGCAAGCCGCACAACCGGTGCCTTCGCCAGTTCCAGCACCAGGTCGATGTCATGGATCATCAGATCCAGCACCACGGATACATCGTTGGCCCGATCGGAGTGAGGGCTGTGGCGACGCCCCTCAAGGACCACCACCTCCTCGTTGGCCACTACCTTGGTGAGTTCACGAAAGGCGGGATTGAATCGCTCAATATGGCCCACCTGCAACAGACGACCGGCCTCGCTAGCCGCTTTGATAAGTGCTGTGGCCTCGTCCTGACTAGCTGCGATTGGCTTTTCGATCAGCACATGCAGACCTGCTTCAAGACAAGCCAGACCGACTAAATGGTGCAGCAGGGTCGGCACGGCGATGCAGACCGCTTCCACCTCGCTGAGCATCGTGCGGTAATCAGCAAACCAACGGCAGCCGAATTGCTCCATCGCCAAAGCGCCGCGATCGCCATCGGGGTCAGCCACACCCACGAGATCGGCATCCCTGAGCAGACTCAGAACCCTTGCGTGGTGCCAGCCCATGTTCCCGATACCGATGACCCCAACCTTGACCGGACACATGGGGTCGGGTGACATCGACAGATCGAAATTATTGAAGGC
>QCSJ01000093.1 GCA_003211535.1 Synechococcus sp. AG-670-A05
CTGGCGGGGCTGGGTCTCGAAGCTGCCGGTGTGGCGGTGGTGGACGGACGAATCTGTGTCGATGCCGATTCACGCACGTCGGTTCCCCACATCTTTGCGGTCGGTGATGTGACCGACAGGGTGAACCTCACGCCGGTGGCCATCGATGAAGGTCGTGCCTTTGCAGATACTAGTTTCGGCGGACGGCCGCGGCAGGTGAACCACGACCTTGTTGCCAGCGCTGTGTTCAGTGATCCCGCATTGGCTACGGTTGGCTTGTCGGAGGAAGCGGCCGTTGCTCGCCATGGCGTGGATGGTGTGGTGATCCACCGGGCTCGGTTCCGATCTATGTCGCGCGCCTTGCCCGCCTCTGGCCCCCGTTGTTTGCTGAAGCTCGTTGTGGAAGCGTCGACGGATCGCGTGCTCGGTTGCCACATGGTGGGGGAGCATGCCGCTGAAATCATTCAGATGGCGGCGATTGCCGTTGGGATGGGGGCCACCAAGGCGGATTTCGATCGCACGATGGCCTTGCATCCCTCGGTGTCAGAAGAGTTCGTGACTATGGGCTGATGCCGCGGATCTGAAAAATTCTTGAGAACCGTCGCATCCGTCAAAAGACATGTTTTTTCAGTGGATTTGGTCAAGTTAAGGAGGCGTCAATGCTTGATGCCTACTTTCCTGCTGTTGCTTCTCGCGACTTGGTTGGGGGTGGGCACGGTTCAAGGTGTTGCCTAGTGTGATGTTCAGCGGTGGTGGATTGGCAGCGATAACCCCGAGCGCTCCGAGATCTTCCTCTGCACCGGGCCATCCACGCCGAAGGTCTCTCCATCGATGAGGTAGCTCGACACGAGCTGTTCCATGCCGTGCAGCACCTCATTTAGATCGGCACCGGCGGCAGTTGATCGGCGCAGATGTGAACACCGAAATCGCTAGCGAGCCAGGCGCCCAGGCTTCTGTGCATGCCCATCACCATCAGCATCAAGGCATCGCAGAAAAATTACAGCTAGGTCACCTGGCGGCCAATGTCCTTGCGCCAGATGAAGCGTTGGTAGCCACGCCAGATGGTCATGGCGACGATCACCAGCAGGCCTCGATGCCTCCGATGGCATGCCAGACGATGGTTTCAATGGCGGTCTGGCTGAGGATGCTGCGGATGTCCGGTAAAGGCAGCGCCAACAGCATTTCGTGGAAGCCGGCTGCCACCGTGAAGAAGGTGATGCCGCTGCAGGACATTTGGTTGTACCAGCTCACATCGTGAAAGCCGCTGCTGGTTATGGGCAGGGCGAGAAAACTGAACAGCCGTTTCTCCAGGGGGTATAACGCGCCGGCGAAGTCGAAGGCGATCCCGATCGCGAACAGCCCGATGGTGAGATGTACCAGGTTGGGATGCAGTGGAATCGCTTAGGGGAGATCGTTCGCGACGAGGGAGTCGGCGATGTCGTTGATTGGCGAAGCAATCGGGGTAAGCAGAGTGATGACAGCACCCCTTCACGAATGGCTTCCATCACATGCACAGTGTGAAGGTCATACATCCAAACGAGCTTGTCGCCGAGGTATGTCTAGACGACTACCAGATCAGCCAGGATCAAGTCGATGGCGAGGAACCCCTTCGGCAGGATGTTGGGGTATCTCTGATGGGCGACGTAGCTCCAGCCAGTGAGCTGTTCCAGCACGCCAGCCAGGGACCAACCAATGGTGCTGTGGACATCGAGAATTTCTGGCGCGGCTCCGTAGGGTTCGCGAGACTAGCCTCTACCTGGCCGAGGATGATGGCGACGAAGATCGCAACGTGGCGATGATCAGATTCCAGAAACTGATCTCGAAAAGGTTCGTCTTCCTGGTGAGGCCACCGATTACATCAAAGACAACTGTGATCAGCGCCATGGCGATCATGAAGGGACGAAGATCGGGTGGATGACGCCCAGCCAGGACAGGTTTTTGTCGTTGAGCGGAGGAAGCAGCTCGAGCATCGGCAGGCCGAGCGACATACGACCAAAGGATGGACAGAGAGTTTCAGACGGTCATCCTTGAATGTGAAATTACAACTCCATCCGGATCACATCTCACCCAGCGATGTGATCCGGTCGACCTTTCGTCTTCTTCCAGTAAAAAATCGCTTGGGTAATGATCACCATCATCACTATTGGAAGGACAACACAGAGCATGACAAGACGGAACTCATCCGACCAGCTGGACAGCGTTGTCCGTGGCAGCACATTGTCGATGACGTAAAGCGCGTAGAGCCCAAGCAGCAACCCGCCTTCCAGCCGTGAGATGCAGCCACGGGTCCAGAAGATCGGCAAACAGGCAAGGCTGGTCAGAAGCATGACCGGCAAGTCGTCCTGGATGAGCTCGGGGCTGACTTCAAGTCCTCGAGCAGCAGCAGCCAAAGCTCCTCCACCAAGTACCAGCATCAGATTGAGCAGGCAGCTTCCCACCACGTTTCCGATGGCCAGGTCCGTTCGACCGCGCAAGGCGGCAACGAGGGAGGTGATGAGCTCGGGCATCGATGTACCGGCCGAGACAATGGTCAAGCCGATTACCGCTTCGCTTACCCCCAGAAGCGTGGCCGCTGATGTGGCGCCGCTGACGAGCACCCTGGAGCCGATCGTGAGAATGAAAATCCCCGCGATCAGCCGCAGCACAGCTATGGTCCAGCCGCCTCTGCCGGCATCGGATTGGATCTCCGGCTCGGCCCCTTCGCTGTCATCTGGCTCTTCCCGAGCTGTGCGGATTTCCCAGATGGTGTTGATCACCAGTGCCAGAAGCAGGGCGATGCCCGATTGCCAGGTCACCAGACCGGTTGAGGCCATTCCCCAGACCGCCGCGGAGATGGCGATGAGCAGGGGAACGTCCCGGCGCACCAGTCGGCTTTCCACTTTCAGAGGAAGAACCAGGGCGCTGGCCCCAAGAACGACCATCACGTTGAAGATGTTGCTTCCAACGGCGTTGCTGACGGCCAGTGTGTCGGCTCCCTCCAGCACGGAACTCAGGCTGACAAACAGTTCCGGGGCGCTGGTGCCGAGGGAGACCACGGTCAGGCCGATGACCAGCTGGGGAATGCCGAAGATCACGGCCATGGCCACAGAGCCCTGCACGAACAGTTCTCCCCCTCCGAAGAGCAGGCCGATGCCAAGGAGCACGTCGATGGTCGCCCTTAGAAAATCAGGCATGTCAGTCGCGCTCTCTGGGGGGATTCTGCTTCGCTGGGAAGCCGCCTAAGGTCACAGGCCTTGAACCCGGCAGGATCGTGCTGAACCGCATTAACGCCACAAACCTGAAAGGGGATGTGTTCGGCGGACTCACAGCGGCCGTGATTGCTCTGCCGATGGCACTGGCCTTCGGGATCGCCTCCGGTGCAGGCGCTGCCGCCGGTCTCTGGGGAGCGGTGATCATCGGTCTGGTGGCATCCCTGTTCGGAGGGACGCCCACACTGATTTCCGAGCCCACAGGCCCGATGACCGTAGTATTTACTTCGGTCATAATCAGTTTCACCGCCACAGCCGACAGCTCCGAGCAGGCCCTGGCAATGGCCTTCAGCGTCGGCGTTTTGGCCGGGATCTTCCAGATCCTGTTTGGACTTTTCCGGCTTGGCCGTTACGTCACGATGATGCCTTACACCGTGATCTCGGGCTTCATGTCCGGAATCGGCATCATTCTGGTGCTGTTGCAGCTGGGACCTTTCCTGGGGCAGGCCACACCCAAGGAGGGTGTGATGGGGACGCTGCAGGGTATTCCTGCATTGGTGCAAGGAACCCAGCCGATGGAGCTGCTACTGGCCTTGATCACCCTGGCGATCCTCTGGTTTACTCCTTCGGCGGTGAAAAAGGTCTGCCCGCCCCAGTTGCTGGCTCTGGTAGTGGGCACTGCGCTAGCTCTCACCCTCTTCAGCAGCGCTGACCTGCGCACGATCCCTGAATTTTCCGCTGCATTTCCCACCTTCCAGCTGCCGACCTTCTCCAGCGATCAGCTGCGTCTGATGGTGATTGATGCTGCTGTGCTGGGGATGCTCGGCTGCATTGATGCGCTCCTCACCTCTGTGGTGGCCGACAGCCTGACCCGCACGGAACACAACTCCAACAAGGAATTGATCGGGCAGGGGCTGGCCAATGTGGTCTCCGGTCTGTTTGGAGCGATGCCGGGCGCGGGAGCCACCATGGGCACGGTGGTAAACATTCAGTCCGGCGGCAGGACAGCTCTGTCGGGCATCGTCCGGGCCATTGTGCTGATGCTTGTCGTGCTGCTGGCAGCACCGTTGGCATCCCGCATCCCTCTTGCGGTCTTAGCAGGTATCGCTGTGAAGGTGGGGATCGACATCATTGACTGGGATTTTCTGCAGCGGGCCCACCATCTGTCGGTGAAAGCGACGGTAATCACTTATGGCGTAATCGCTCTTACCGTGCTGGTTGATCTGATCACGGCCGTGGGAATCGGTGTCTTCGTGGCCAACGTGCTCACGATTGATCGGATGAGCACTCTTCAGTCCAGGAAGGTAAAGACCATCAGCACCACCGATGACGATGTGGAGCTCAACGAAGAGGAGCAGCAGCTCCTGGATAGAGCCTCCGGCATGGTGCTGCTGTTCCAGTTGGCTGGTCCAATGATCTTTGGCGTCGCCAAGGCGATCTCCCGGGAGCACAACGCAATCGGAAACTGCCAGGCCGTGGTCTTTGACCTTTCGGAGGTCTCCCACCTCGGGGTGACCGCTGCCATTGCTTTGGAGAATGCTGTGAAAGAAGCAATGGAAGTCGGCCGCGACGTATTCATGGTTGGCGTTTCCGGAAGCACCGAGAACCGCCTCCGCAAGCTGAAGTTGCTGGAGCGCCTGCCGGAGAGTCATCTCACCTCCGATCGCCTATCGGCTCTGCGCCTGGCAGTGGATGGTCTTCCCTCCCATGACTGACAAGCTCACGATCACCGCTCCGGACGACTGGCATGTCCACCTCAGGGATGAGGAGATGCTCGAACGGGTAGTGGCTTACACAGCCCGTTGTTTTCGTCGGGCGATCGTGATGCCAAATCTTCGGACGCCAGTCACATCTGTGGATGCGGCGCGTCGGTACCGCGAACGTATCCTTTCGGCCAGTCCTGAGGGGGTGGCATTCACGCCGTTGATGACCGCTTACCTCACGGAAAGCACTGATCCAGATGATCTGGAGCAGGGTTTCCAGGAGGGGGTTTTCACCGCAGCCAAGCTCTATCCCGCCAACGCCACAACTAATTCAGCCGCCGGTGTGACCGACTTGGCTCAGATCGCAAGTGTCCTCAGCCGGATGGAGTTTATCGGCATGCCTCTTCTGATCCATGGAGAAGTGACGGATGCCGATATTGATGTGTTCGACCGGGAAGCGGTGTTCATCGAGCGACATCTGAGGTCCCTGCGGACCCGTCACCCGGAGCTCAAGGTGGTGTTCGAGCACATCACCACCGAGCAGGCCGTGGATTTCGTGGGTTCCTCAAATCGCAATCTAGCGGCCACGATCACCCCCCATCACCTGCAGATCAATCGCAACGCCATGTTCCTTGGCGGCTTGCGCAGCGACTTCTATTGCTTGCCCGTGGTCAAACGGGAGCAGCATCGGCTTGCCCTGCGGCTGGCGGCCACTAGCGGAGATCCACGCTTTTTCCTCGGCACTGATTCCGCCCCTCATCCCAGAGCCGGCAAGGATACTTCCTGCGGTTGTGCTGGCATCTTCAATGCTCCCTATGCGCTGGAGAGCTATGCCCAGGTTTTTGCAGAGGAAGAGGCGATGCATCACCTTGAAGCTTTCGCTTCCCTGAACGGTCCGGCCTTCTACGGCCTGCCGGTTAACAACGACACGGTCACCCTTGAAAAGGTTGCTGTTGAGGTGCCCAAGCTGGTGAACGGACTGGTTCCCTTCCATGCTGGGGAGACGCTGCCCTGGAGGCTTCAGCCATGCATGTGATCAAGTTCAGCTCAGAGGATTGCGGAACCTGCCACAAGATGAGTCATTACGACGCAAAGGTGGCTGAGGAGCTGGGTGCGGAGTTCGTATCGGTGATGCTTCAGGACACGGATGCATACAGGAAATACCGCAAAATTCTTTTGAAGCAGTACCCCAACAAGGATGGGATGGGCTGGCCGACGTATCTTCTGGTCACTGATCCAGAGGGTGATTTCACCATTCACGGGGAACTCAAGGGCGGAATGCCTAAAGGTGATTTCCGCACCCGCCTGGGT
>QCSJ01000094.1 GCA_003211535.1 Synechococcus sp. AG-670-A05
ACCGTGGAATGGCAATGCCTGATGGACAACCACCCCTGCTGAAGGAAAGCAGATACGTCCCTCAGGAGGACGCTGAAACCATCTGGCGCAACCTCAAGTCGATGGGTTGGAAGCGGACAGAACCGCTATGGGGTGCCTCAGTAGAACCCTGATCACTCAGAACTGATTTGCTCTGCCTATGACATTGATCTAGGTATTTCTCACTACTTCAAAGTGCGCCGTCATGGGGAATAGTTCTAACTAAGGGATTAATTCCCTCAATGCGTCGAACTAGGGCGGGGTGGGACCTGCCCTTTTTTGTGCACAGAAAAACCAGGCGAAAGGCAAAGGTCAGATGCGCTGGATAAACTCCATCCCTGACTCCCGTAGCACTTGATACCCATTGAGGGCACACCAAAAGAAAGACTGGCAATGCGTCGAGAAGGATCGCCCGAAGGACGATCCTTTTTTTTTTGGCAATTTGTGAACAGCACCCACGACACGGCACTTTCGTAGGCGATTGTTATGCCTCCCAAGAACCCTCCTGGTTCGACGCTTTCCCCTCTGAAGGAGCAGTTTCGTGCTGCTCTTTTTTCATGCATGGACGGGGCGCTCACGGGTAGGCGCAAAAGAGGCAGGACGCGTAAACGTCCTGCCTTCTGTCTTACATGGGGATAAAGTGCTGTGGATATTTAGTTAGCAGTTTTTTACATGTCTTCCTTGATCACTTTCTCTATGGGTCAGTTCTCCGATGCTTTATAAATAGGGTCATGCAGATTTATGCGGATATAAGACCGCACTTGCGCAGACTCAGCAAAGTCATCTCCGCATCCCATTTCTTATCAAACTCAAGGCAGACACCCCTTGTAATGAAAACAAAGTACTTGTCTCCGTATTCGTACGTGTGTGATCGTTTGGGAGGATTGCACAGTTTTATTTCTTGCATTGAGAAGTTTTCTTTTATTCTCCAAGTCAAGATGGTGAAAAAGCGTATTATCTGTCACCAAGTGATGTTTATGTTCAAAACAGGACTGAATAATTCTTGCTTCGAGGGGGGTTGAAAGGCAAATCTCTAGATACGAAAATTTTCCTACATTTATTTAGTAAAATAAGGAGATATGTTACCTGCTGTCTCCTATTTCCCCACCAGGGTTGATCGAGGATCACAGGTTCTTGATCAGTATCCGCTTAGACGTTTGAAATTTGTTGGTACATTCAGGCGATGACGTCCCGTTCGTTCCAGGCGAAAGAACGGGACGTCATTGACTGGATGAACCACCAGATCGCAACAGCTACCTGAAGCAAGAATCACCATCTGAATAACCAAAGACATCCACACCCCAAGGGTGTCAGGAAAAGACAGAGCGTTCAGGCGTCCTGCCTTTTTGTGTCTACCCGTCAGGGTTTTATAAGTGCTCCTAATTATTCAGATTTCTCCCCTTGGCCTTCTCGCCATTTCAAGAGCAGTACAGGAGTACCGATGGGTTTGTGCGATGCGGGGCGAGGACCGTGAGTTCGTTCAGGGGTTGAGGCAGAGCAAGAGCTATGCCAGCACAATCCCCACCTACAGCGAACTGGTTGACCAGGTAGAGCTGCTGGCTGATACCAACGGTGATTTGGCGCAGGCTCGCTTCTTCATGCACCCATCAACACTGTGTGAGCTGCTGGAGCAGGTTATCGATGCCGATGATGGCGAAACTACAGCTCAGCCTCAAGGTGATGGCTATCGGATTGCTGACCGAAACCTGGTTGTGATTGGGTCCGCCTAATCACAGCTGCTGTCGCTTGCTCTAGAAGTGGGCTCAGGTGTGGCAGCAGCAAAAAAAGGGAGGGGTCAACGGCTTTCGTTGGGGTCGCACCCCTCCCGACCAATTACAGACAGGGCAATCCAGGGAAGACCTAACCCTGAACCGCCTGAGACATTAAGCGCTCACTCTCTCTGCCTCATTCGTTTCATAGCCCCGGAGACCAAGCCACTCTGAACAATCGCTACTTGACTCACGACTAGATCTTACTGGAATACGCAGTTTTTTTTCCACTCCCACGCTATTTACAGACAGGACGATCCAGGGGGGACTGGATCCCTGCATCGCCTGAGACAGCCAGCGAGTCAGACCGTTGCCTCTCCTGATTAATAACCCTGGAGCACAAGCCACTTTGAACAATCGCTACTTGAGTCATGACCAGATCGAACTGGATCACGCAGTATTCCGGCAACCCTGGTCGCCCCTATCGCTGGGAACCAACACCACAGCATTGGCGCGAGTTAGATGCCAGGCTTCAACGCTGGGGTGGTGTCAGCAGTTGGAAGCGTCTGGAGCAGCTGGGAGAGGTTGCAAGGATTTAATAAATCCTCGCTGAGAATGGTTATCATTATTTTGTACCAACAATGAGAATCATTCCTATACTTTAGGCCGCTTATTGCCCTAGTATTGTGGTTGCAAGTTGTCTAGCCACCTCAAATGTCTACAGCCGTCAAATGTGCATGCCCTAAGTGCACCTGCATGGTCACTGAAGAGAGCGCAATTATTCTTCAAGGTAAGTTCTTTTGCTCAAAGTCCTGTTCAACAGGACATGCCAATAATGAGCCCTGTCATGGCGAAGGCTCTTGTGGATGTAAGTGCGGAGAGTAATCGGGGCGTTGGCCAGACATGGCGGCGCTTGGAGCACCTTGGCAAGATCCCTAAAATCGATCATACTTATTAGACTTAAGCTAGAGTTGTGCGAAACAAATTACTGTTTGCGATATATTGGACTATAATTCTTGTCGTTTTAATTGCCTGCGGTAAGCCTTTGGAAACTTCGGAGTACAATAAACTCATATGCGATAACTGGGACAAATCTCGAAAGACTAGGTCTGGCATAAATTTTACTTAATCTCAGCTCTTTCGTAGATTTCCCGGCTCAGGGAAGTCAGCTCCTGTCGAGGAGGATGTAGATGGTGAGGGTTATATGGTTAGTTACAAAAAGATGCGTGCCGAGATTGAATCTGTTTACCGCGGGTTATAAGCTTTTTAGCGCAAGGTACTTCTGGAGCAAGAAGCTTGCAGTAGTTTGCGCAGGGCTCTGTTCACCTAGGCACTGGGTTAGAAAGTTAGTTAACAATGAGATTTAGAGCTTATTAGAACTGATTAGATCGTATTAGAAAGAAAAGCTCGTCAATTGACTCTTTTAGTTTTAAGTTGACGTTTTTAGTTGGTATCGGCAAGTGGCCGATTTTGATCACCTGCCGATTTTAGCTGGCTGGTGCCACTGCTTATTGGGCAAAGGCAACAGACGCGCATCACCTAAATTTATTCGTCAGGACGCTGAATGAACTTAGGAGTCAGGTTGAGATGGAGGGTCTGATGGCTTAACCCTGTTGTCTGTCCGCAGAGGTGCGAACAGGAGCATGTTTCCGCCAACCAACCCCGCCGCGACGACAAGCGCGGCAAGCACTTCCAGAATTTCGCTCGGTTTCTTTTGCATGGCTCGTCCATGCATTCTGTCGAGCTGAACCTCAGTGGTTGTTACTTTTTCGACAACCCGGTGCCTCTTAAATCAACGCCTTAGATGAGGTCATAAGCCTTCAATACCTGAGCACGGATGCCTCCTAGCTTTTGCCATGCCTCCAGTGCTGCCTTTTTTGACTGAAAGGGCAGCCAGTCGTTTTCCTCTATGCGGCGTTGGATATGAGCCGCGACTCTTTGGGCTACTACCGCGTCGCTTTTAAAGCGAACGCAGATGGTACGGCCGTTAATTTTCAGCTCCATCAGGACATCATGCTCCACTTAACGCTGATCTGACTCCCCGCATCGTCAGAGAAGGAGTCAGTGCCGTGATCAGCGCCCAATGGAGACTGGAGAAACCATTGGATGGAGGCTGCAGGAATCCTCCTCAGACACATTCACACCGTCCATGGGTGCTGCCTGTTCTTAAGAGGCGATTGCAGTGGTCAAATGAGCCGCAGGTGTGAGCAGCAGCGGCAGGAGTAGGAGCAGACGTTTTATGCTCCGATTCTGGCCCTGGTCGTTAGGCGCCGACCATCTCCCGCAGCTTCTTCAAGTCCAAACCAAAGCCAGCCGCGTCATCCATGACGGCGTAGTTGCAAGCCAGTTTGTTGTCAGAACCAATCTCAAGCCGCCCGAACAGCATCTCCCCGGTGAGGGTGTCGATCACGACGCCGACATCTTCACGGAACAGCCAGCTGTTGAACTCGTCGCGGAGGCTGATGTCGGTTCTGTCGCCTTCCACGAAAGCTTTGATTTTTTGGCGCACCTCACGTTCGGCTACGCGATCAGTCGGTCGACGCATAAGGCTTTGCATGTTGGCTTCAACCCTAAGCAGTTCCTGATTCTTGGTGTTGAAGTCGGCCTCCTCCTCTGCAAGTGCCTGTTCCCAAAGGAGAAGAACAGTCAGGGGCCTGCCCGGATCTGCAGCCTTGATTTGCTTTCGCCGGCGCTCGACCTTGTCCTCTAAGGCTCCAAGCTCGCTAGTCAGCTTGAGAACGACAGGACAGGCATTGGCCAACTCAACGTCGTGCTTGTCATTGCCGAAGAATTCCGCCCAACGGAATTAGGTCAGGACTGTCAGCAGAGCCTCCTCGTCGTATCTGATGTTTGGCGCAGTGCAGTCGTGCCCCTTGGAAGAGCAGGTAAAAGCATGTCCATTCCTCAGGTTGCGGACGCCTAGTAACCGACCACAACTTGCGCAGTAAGTCCTTTTCACGAAAAGATTGTGGCGGTGCCTGCCATTTGGCACTGTCTTGAAGTTGCGGGACTTCAGTGCAACCTGGACTTCGTCAAATTCGGTCTGGCTAATGATCGCGGGGTAGACCCCCTTCTCGGGCTGACCCACGGGCTTGTTGTTATGGACGTGCTGCCGCCAGCCCATGACAGTGACGCTACGGAGGAGGTTGGAAAAATCTCCCTCTTTGATTGGGTCGTCGTTCTCAGCCTGTGTGACGCCCATGGCCCTCAGCTCGCGAGCTATGCGCCTGGCATCCATGTCCCTGGCCAGCTTGAAAGCATGTTGAACCCAGGCAATCTCTGCCTCTAGATGGATACAGTCACCGCTTTGATCAACGTCAAACCATCGTGGGTAGCCAGGTTTATTTGGGCACTCGCTTCTGGACTTGAACCTGAAGTTTCCAAAGACTGCGGACTTGCCTCCGCTTTTGTGTTCAGCGATCTGATTTTTTGCGCCCTTCACGGGCGCCCAGCGTGCGTGCCTGCTTCTCCAGCCATTCACCATGTAACCGTTGTGCGGCTCCAACGATCTAGAAGACAGTGCCACCTGTTTCATCAAGAGAGCGGAGAATTTGATTTCCCCAGTCGCAGAAGCTGACTCCTAGCCGTGCATTGAAGATGTCGAACATGAGCTGCATGCAGTCCGCCATGTCCCCGCGGCTTAGGCGACTCCAGGTCTCGACGACCAAAACAGTTCCAGGAGCCACCTTCCCTTTTTGAGCGTCCTCAAGGAACTGCCCAAGAAATCCGAATTTGACGTTCTCCTTACCGCTAATCCTTTCCTGGATCACCTGATCCTCATAGTCCGGATGTTGACGCTTCCAGTTAGCTAAGTCTGCGTCTTGCCGGCTGAAGACAGATCGGTCATCTTCGCCCTGAGCATTTGTACCAACGCGCCGATAGCTGACAACCAGCTTGTGAAGCGGTTCTAGCGGCAGGATTTGAGCTTCAGGTCGCAACAACGGCGAAATCCATACCCCTTGCGGTCACTACGTTATAAACCGTGTCAACTGCATTAGGTGGGTCAAAGCAGACCTGGTGAACCATGTGGTGCATGCTGCCTGAATGCCAAATCGGAAAGTCCCCTTAACCGGTAAGAACCGCTGCCGACGATCAGGTGGCGGATCCCTAAAACCTCAAAAAAGAGAACCCCGCCATGCCTTACAAGGACGCCAAGCACCTCAAATCAACCTTTCAGCGGGAACTCTGTAGTGAAGCAGGGGTCTGGATGCAGGAAAGAGCACAAACCCTTTGGGACGGAGGTCTTCCTGAAGAAGCAGCGGCGTTGTATTCCGAATTCGCCAGAGGTCCTGCCCTGGGAAAGTAACCATGAGGAGCTGAGGAGGAGTATCCCTAAACCGCCTCAGATCCTCATGCCCATTGCACAGAAGAACCAGGAACTATTAGAACA
>QCSJ01000095.1 GCA_003211535.1 Synechococcus sp. AG-670-A05
GCAGCAACAGCTTTGAGCGCTCTTCCGCAGGGCGAGTGGCCCCACGCATACTGATGAGTTGTCCAAGCAGGCGTTTGCTCAGCTCATAGGCTGGGCTCACGGCTGGTTGAATTTCCGCTTCGGAGGTGTTGACCCAAACCTCCAGCGCCTGAGTGGGTCTTTCTCGGCAGAGACGTTCGCAGCACTGCAGCATCCGCCAGCTGCTCAGGGCATTCACTTCCAGTGCCCGGGTCAACGTCTCGGGCCGCTGGTCACCCTGAGGATTGATGCCGTGGTTCAGCACCAGCACGTCCAGGTGGCTGAGATGAGGAACCAGGGCCTCCTCCTTTCCGCAGGTCCACGACACCCAGTGATCTATAGGGCTGTCGGTTCCGATGGGTAACTCTCCATGAGTGAACCCCGTCACCACGGCACCGGCCTGTTGGAATCGGCTGGCCAGCGCTTGTCCGAGGGATCCCCGGGCTCCGGTGATGCCGACACGGCTCCCGCTCCAGCGGAGATTGCTTGTTCTGGGCTGTGCCATGGGATCAGCTTGGGCCATTCTTGTGGGCAACCGCCCGCCGGTGTCTGCTTCGTTGTCTGATGCTGCCCTCCTGGCGCCTTTTCGCGCCCTATTACGGCGGCCTCGCTAGAGAGCAGGATCTTCTTTCTGCTCTGCAGACTCTCCCGGCGGGCGAGTTTCGGGGGATCCGACCACGGGAGGCAATGGAGGGGCATGCCTTTCAGCTGAGCTGGGAGAGTGGCCATGCCCGACTGGAGATGGCGACCTGTCAACTGCTCCCAACGAAGACCCGTGCCAAGCGATCCCGGTTGAGCTGGTCACCCATCAGCTTGTGCAGTGGTTGATGGATTGCTCGGTCGGGGAGCCAGGGGAGGGGGGTCTTCCCGATGCGTTATGGGTTTGGTAGCTCGTTGGTACAGACCAGGAGGGTGGTGACGCCTAGATTCTTTCGTCAAAGGCCTGGGGTTGATGGGAACGACGCTGCTGATCGGATCCTGTGAGCCCTTCAGTGGCAAGTCTGCTCTGGTTCTTGGAATTGCTCAGAAGCTCACGCAGGAGGATCAACGGGTTCGCTTCGGCAAACCGCTGGCCACAAGCCTGGATTGGGATCCCAACAAGGGTCCCCTGCCTCAGCCACTGATCGACGATGACGTCCGCTTCGTCGGTGCGACGCTGGGGCTCTCTTCGGAGCAGCTGATTCCGTCGCTGCACCTTTTATCGCTCACCACCGCAACGCAGCGCCTCGGCCAAGGGGATCTGCTGGCTGGGGATGGTTTTGAGGCCATGCGTCAGCAGATTGCTGATGATGACGGACTGACTTTGCTGGAATGCGCTGGCAGTCTTCAGGAAGGGCTGCTCTATGGATTGAGCCTTCCTCAGCTGGCGGAGGGCCTGGATGCCGGGGTGCTACTGGTGCACCTCTGGCAGGACAGCTGCAGCGTCGACGCACTGCTGGCAGCCAAGCAGACCCTGGGCGACCGTCTGGTGGGGGTTGTGCTTAATGCGGTGACCCCTGGTGAAGTGGAGAGTCTCGAGCAACAGGTGGTTCCAGCTCTTGAAAACTTTGGTTTGCGAGTGTTCGGTGTGATGCCGCGGTCACCGTTGCTACGCAGCGTCACGGTGGGCGAACTGGTGCGTCGCCTCAGCGCCCGCGTGATCTGCTGCGAAGACCGCCAGGAGTTGTTGGTGGAGACCCTCAGCATCGGTGCGATGAATGTGAACTCCGCTATGGAGTTTTTCCGCCGTCGGCGCAACATGGCTGTTGTCACTGGAGCCGACCGCACTGACATCCAGTTCGCGGCCTTGGAGGCTTCGACCCAATGTCTGATCCTCACCGGTGCCGGTGAACCACTCCCGCAACTGATCAGCCGGGCGGAGGAGCTGGATGTTCCTCTGCTCAAGGTTGACCACGACACGCTGGCCACAGTTGAAGTGATTGAACAGGCTTTCGGCCACGTGCGGTTGCACGAGGCAGTGAAGGCCACCTATGCCTTCCGCCTGGTGGAAGAACATTGTCGCTTGGACCGCCTGTTTTCAGCTCTGAACCTGCCGGTTCAGGTTGCTTGATAGTTGCTAGTTTCCGATGAAGGCCGGCGAGTTGTCCTTGGGTCAGTCACTGGATCTTCCAGCCCTCGATCGGGTTGACACCCTGGCGCAGGAACTGGCGTTGTTGCAGGACAAAGGCAAACGGCGTATTGCCATCCTGGGCAGCCGGCATGTGCCGGTCGTTGCCATTCACCTTGTTGAACTGGTTGCCCGGTCGTTGGTGCAGGAGGGACACTCGCTGATCACATCGGGTTCCCAGGGAGTGAATGCCGCTGTGATCCGCGGTTGTTTGGATGTTGATGCATCGCAACTCACGGTGCTGCTGCCCCAGAGCCTCGATCGCCAGCCCACGGAAATCCGCGATCTGCTTGATCGGGTGCTGCATCTGGTTGAGAAGCCTGAACAGGACGATCTGCCCCTGCCGATGGCCAGCAGTCTCTGCAATCAAGAGATCATCAACCGCTGTGATCAGCTGATCTCCCTGGCTTTTCATGACAGTGAAACGCTCCTGGCGAGCGCCAGAACAGCAGAAGACATGGGAAAAGTGGTGAGTCTTCTGTATTTCGATTGATCGGTTCTGGATCAACCGCCGATCAATGCTTTGAGCCCTTCGCTGTAAAGAATGCCGCTGCACAGCAGTCCTGATGCCCAGCACAGTCCGCGGGCAGGGGGAATGTTGGCGACGTAGGCCGCGATGTAAGCCAGACGCAGGGCTGGATGGAGGAAGGCGGCGGTGATGGCAAGCCCGGGCAGCGGGCCAGTTTGCAGTGAGGCGATCAATGCCAGAACCGCTGCAGGCGCATGGAGCGTGAAGGCTTCGAAGCTGTTCTGATGGGCCCAGCTGGCCCGTTTGCCCCAGGCTGGAAAGCGTTCGAACATGGCTCGGGGTGCGGCCATGTCCTTCATCTCGAAATTGGCGGCCGAACGGGCTGCCCCCAGGGGGATGATGCTGGCCACAACGGTGCCACCGGCCAGCACCAGAGACCAGACATAGGGAGCGCCGTCCGTGGCGGTGAACAGCTGCAGCAGCGACATGGATGTGAGCCGGTTGAGGGGTCTTTCTAAGCTGGAGACTGGAACGAACGCGAGTCATGGCAAGCACATCGTCCTTTGATGTGGTCTCCGACTTCGACCGTCAGGAGCTGGTCAACACCCTTGATCAGGTGCGGCGTGATGTCGGCAACCGCTACGACCTCAAAGACTCCGATACGGAGATCGATCTTGAGGAGACCGAGCTTGTGATCACCACAGCCAGTGACATGACCCTGCAGGCTGTGGAGGATGTGTTAAGAACCAAAGCCACCAAGCGCAATCTCTCGTTGAAGATCTTCGATTTTCAAACCCCCGAGAGTGTTGGTGGTAATCGGGTCAAGCAGGTGGTGAAACTGCGCAGGGGTCTCAGCCAGGAGATCGCCAAAAAGCTCAGCAAGATCGTGCGCGATGAATTGAAAAAAGTCACCGTGGCGATTCAGGGGGAGAGTGTTCGGATCACTGGCAAAAGCAAGGACGATCTGCAGGCGGCGATTCAGTTGGTCAAGAGCAAAGAAGACGAGTTGGATGTGCCGCTCCAGTTTGAGAACTACCGCTGATGCATGTTGGTTGAAAGTGACGGACAACCCGGTTGGATCGGTTTACTATTTAGCGAAAGCATAGAAACGGCATTAGAAACATGATCAGACAATCTGTCCTGTCAGGCGCGATTCTTGTGCTCAGCCTTGGTGGTTCTGCCTTGGCATCCGGGCGTATCACCGGAGCTGGTGCCATTGCCCTGAATCAGATCACACTGGATAGGAATTTGGCTGGTGAGAATCCCAACTCGTCAGCAGCTGGTGCTTACCCCATCGCCACACTCACCTGGATGTTGGCCTATGAGCGGGGCAATGGCCCTGATGCGGAAACGATTAAGGAAATGTTCAACTTCATGTCTAGCGATGAAGCGCAGAATGTGACTCCACGGCTTGGCTTTGTCCCACTGAGAGGCGACATTCTGGCGAAGTGGAAACTGCTGTGAACAAAATCGGCGAATAATCACCGTCTATGTTCTGGCCCCAATCTTTGAGGATCTGATGGAGAAGAACGCTGCCGCGAAGATGATCGAAGACATGCAGGAGCAATTTCCAGGGCTTACCCCTGAAGTTGCTGCTCAGACCATCTTGGTGGAGTCTCTCAAAGCCTGCAAATCGGTGATGGATCTCACCAAGTTGCCGATTGACCCTCGTACTCTCAATCAGCTACTTGATCGTGGCTTGCTAGATCAGGGTGAATGGGAACGTCTGATGACGATGCTAGACCCCCAGTCCGTAACGCCAATCATTGACGCCTCTGGAGAATGAAGTTGAACGTTCATCAGACATTCAATCGTCAATGAGCATTGCAACTTTTTTGTATCTGAAAACTGCCCGAAACATTTTCAACCCCCAGGAGAAGGCTGATGTCACTGAAATTGCTTCTTTACCCGCGGTTGCCTTGTCTTCGCCGATCGATTCTGAAGATATCCATATCGGACCACGTGGCAGCAGATACCGTTTTGATGCGCTTGGACGCAAGGTTCACCTGAAAGTCGCTTGATGTCAGGCGCGACGTGCGTCGATGATGCGGGCCAATTCCAGGATGTAGCCAGCGGTGCACCAGCGGCCGTGGCTGCGGGAGCGATTTTCTGCATCCGAGCGGATCTCGGCTGTTTCTGCCATCAAAAGGTCCAGCTCACCCTGAGGAAGGTCGTACAGCTCCTGAAGCTCCACCTCGCGGTTGAGCAGATGGCTGCGGAACCATTTGCGCACCTGTTCCTGAGGGGGAATGTCACTGGTCATGGGCCATCACTACCACCTCGTCTCATTGTCCAGCCATGAGGGTGCTCAGCTGGTTGGAGTTTGACCTGGCTGTGCAAAGCCTGGTTTGTCAGTTGTCTTCGGCGTCGTTTGCGGGGGTCTATGGCGTGCCGCGCGGTGGACTGTGTCTGGCCGTAGCCTTGAGCCATGCGCTAGAGCGGCCGTTGTTAGCTGAGCCGCAACCCGATGCATTGATCGTGGATGACGTCTACGAGACCGGCCGCACCTTGGAAGCGCTGCATGCCAGCTTCCCCAAGGCCCTTGTTGTGGTTTGGGTGAGCAAGCGCCCGCCCCAGTGGTGGGACGCGGTTGTGGTTATTGACAGCTCCGAGTGGTTGCTGTTCCCCTGGGAAAATGCTAATCGGGCAATGGCTGATGAACAGGCCTATCGCCGATCACGTGGCCGCCTTTGATTCCCATGGGTGCATCTCTGAGTTCGCCTCGCACGATTTATCTGGCCTCTCCATACGGTTTTTCAGCTCAGTGGAAACGCCTGCTTTTGCCGGAATTCGTGGCGGCACTTGAATCTTTGGGATTGGATGTGTGGGAACCGTTCGCTCGCAACGGCCAGGTGGATATGGCTCAACCCGGCTGGGCACATCAGGTGGCGCAGCATGATCTGCAGGACGTGAGAGATGCCGATGGTCTGTTCGCGATCGTGAATGGAACGCCGCCCGATGAAGGGGTAATGGTGGAATTAGGAGCAGCAATAGCCCTTGGCAAACCGACCTTTCTGTTCCGCGACGACTTCCGCCGTTGCACCGATTCTGAGGATTACCCGCTCAACTTGATGCTGTTTGCAGGTTTGCCGGCGCAGGGTTGGCAGGGGTTTGTTTACACGAGTCTTGAAGAGATTTGCAATCCAGCTAAAGCATTGGCCGTCTGGGCACGCCCAGATTGATTCGAGCAATCTCCTGTCATCGATTGCTCGAATCTGATCGACATTTTTCGCTGGTATCCAGCGAAAATGCATCCGGCAGCAACTCCACCAGTTGTTTTGTCCCGACGCCGTCGATATGAACTCTGGCGTTGGCTGGTAAGAGTTCCTGCATCACCTGGCGGCAGGCTCCACAGGGCATCCTCGATGCAAGCGGTGCTTTGTGCTGGGCATCGACACAGCTCACCGCTAATTCAAGCGGTTTTAGTCCCTGGGCCACACAGCTGAACAGTGCGACCCGTTCGGCGCAGATCGTGAGGCCGAAGCTGGCGTTCTCCACATTGCAG
>QCSJ01000096.1 GCA_003211535.1 Synechococcus sp. AG-670-A05
AGAACAGTTTGCCGAGTTGCCGGCCGAAGCATTCGAAGGATTCCAGGCGAAGCAACTGAAAAGGCTTTCGTCAGACCTTTTGGAAGAGATGAGCTCAGATGCCTTTGATTCGTTGAATCCAGATGCATTTTCCGGCTTCAATCCCAAGAAGTTCAATGATATTCCGGCTGATCTATTGGAGGAGATTGATGCTGGTCAATTTGGGGAGTTGAAGCCTAAATTGATGTCTAAGATGGATGATGAGGTGATTGGATCTATCGATCCTATTGCTTTTGAGGGTTTGACTCCGGAGCAAGGCGAGAAAATGAACAAAGTAGTTGCTAGCAATTTTGATCCTGCTCAAATTCGTTCGATTCAGCCGGAGTGTTTGGATGCAATGCCTGGTACGGTTTTAGAGATTCTTTTACCGGACCTCAGTGATAATCAGCTGAGTGGTCTCGAGGTGCTGCAGGGTCAAGGTGACTTGGAAGATATCGGAGGACCGGTGATCTGATGTAATCCTTGCCAAAAAACCTCATCCATAGGAGCCCTTCGGGGCTCTCTTTTTTGTGGGATAAAGGCCCTATTTCGCTTCCATCCAGTTGGCTCCTATGCCGGTCTCTGCTACGAGAGGAACATTGAGTTTCACGGCGTTCTCCATGGTCTGCACCACCAGCTCTCGTGTGGTGTTTAGGGCATCCGGTTGCACTTCGAGCACCAATTCATCGTGCACCTGCAACAGCAGCTGTGCCGGTAGTCCCTGGTTCTGCAGGGCGGCCTGAAGCTGCACCATGGCCACCTTGATGATGTCGGCACTGGATCCCTGAATCGGAGCATTCGCAGCGGCCCGCAGTTGCTGGGCTTCCATTCCGCCCCGGCGGGCCACATCAAGATCGATCTCCAGGGGCTCCTTGCCGAGCAGTCGGCCCAGGCCGTTGCGATCGAAATGGAACGGGCGCCGGCGGCCAAGGATGGTTTCCACGTAGCCGCGGCTTAGGGCGAGTCGCTCCTGCAGCTCGAGGAAGGCGAACACCCTGGGATAGCGCTGCTTGTACTTGACCAGGAACTCCTTCGCTTCGATCTGGCTGACACCGGTTTCCCGCGCGAAGCGCTGGGCCCCCATGCCGTAGATCACCCCAAAGTTGATCGTTTTGCCGAGGCGACGTTCATCCGGGCTGACCTCGTCTTTGTCCAGCAGCAGCCTGGCGGTAAGTGAGTGCACGTCATCGCCGCTGCGGTAAGCCTTCTGCAGCGCCTCTTCACCCGAGAGGTGGGTAAGGATTCGCAGCTCGATCTGGGAGTAGTCGGCACTGAGCAGGGTCCAGCCCTCCTGTGGCAGGAACGCTTTGCGGATACGGCGGCTGTATTCGGTGCGGACGGGGATGTTCTGCAGGTTGGGGTTGCTGCTGCTCAATCGGCCGGTGGCGGTGACGGCCTGGTTGAAGTCGGTGTGGACTCGCCCGGTTTCGGGTTCCACTAGCTGCGGCAAGGCGTCGATGTAAGTGTTCTTGAGCTTGCTCAGCACCCGGTGCTCGAGCACTATCGGCACCACGGGGTGGTCATCACCAAGTTTCTCCAGGACGGTGGCGTCGGTGCTATAGCCGGTCTTGGTGCGGCGGGATTTCTTGCTATCCAGGCCAAGAGTGTCGAACAGCAGTTCCCCCAGCTGCTTGGGTGATGCCAGGTTGAAGTCCACACCGGCGGCCGCTTTGGCCTCAGATTCCAGGCGCTGCAGCGTCGCGCCCATCTCTTCGGAGAGACTTTGAAGATAGCTCACATCGATGCAGATCCCCGTGGACTCCATCTGAGCGAGCACTGGCTCCAGCGGCTGTTCCACCTGCTCCAGCAGCTCCAGCAACTGGGGCCCCATGGCGCTCAGCTGATGGCGCAGCAGGAGGGCCAGACGCCGGGTGACGTGCACGTCCATGCCGCAGTAGAGGCTGGCGGGCTCCAGCGGTACATCGGCAAAGGTCTGCTTCTTGCCCACTAGATCGCTGTAAGCGGTGGGCTGAAAGCCGAATTCCCGTTCCGCCATCAACTCCAGCCCGTGTTTGGCTGCGGCATCGCGCAGGTAGTCCGCCAGCAGGGTGTCAATCACCACCCCCGCAAGAACCAGCCCATGGCGCAGCAGGATCAGCCGGTCGTATTTGGCGTTCTGCAGGGCCTTGGGGTGGTTTTTGCTGGCCAGCCACGGGGCGATGGCAGTGAGCACGGTTCCCAACGGCAGCTGTTCCGGGCTGCTGTAGTCGCTGGTTTTGTGGCCCAGCGGGATGTAGGCGAGCGCGTCCAGGGCCTCTCCCCAGCAGACGCCGATGCCTACCAGTTCGGCGCGGAAGGGGTTGAGGTCGGTGGTTTCCGTGTCGAAGGCCACAGGGTCCGCAGTGTCGGTGAATGCCATCAGCCGCTGCACCAGTGCGTTCAGAGCGGTTTCGGTCTGAATCAGCTGTGGTTTTAGCGCTGGAGTGGCACTCGCGGACTCTGCCTCCGGCTCCTCCACCGTCACTGCGGTAGCAGATTCCGTGGTTTTCGTGGAGCTTGTTGCTTCGGCATTGGCCTCGTACCCACCTTCGGAGAAAGCCGCAACGAAGCCACTCACCTGGCGTAGCAGGCTGTTGAGCTCCAGATCTTCTAGGCAGGCACTGAGCCCGTCGGCATTCACCGCGGTCAGCAGCAGGCTCGGCTCCCGGGGTAAGGGGATGTCCACCAGGATCTCCGCTAGCTTGCGTGAGAGATAGGCGTTCTCTTTGTCGGTGCGGAGTTTGCCCTTCAGTGCACCCTTGATAGCGCCACAGCTGGCCTTGGGGCCTTCAGCTTCCATGGCCTCGAGGGTGGCGTAGACGGCATCGAGATCACTGTTCTCCTTGAGCAGGTTGATCGCCGTCTTGGGGCCCACACCTTTCACCCCGGGGATGTTGTCGGAGCTGTCCCCCGTTAGGGCCTTGAGATCCACCACCTTGTTGGGCATCACGCCGAGTTTGCCCAGCACACCCTCTTCCCGGATCAGGGTTGGCCCGCTGTGCTTGGCGTAGGGCCCCCCACCCATGTACAGCACGGCGATGTCACGCTGGTCATCCACCAGCTGGAACAGGTCGCGATCTCCCGAGAGGATTCGCACGCCCCACCCCGAGTCGGCCGCTCGGTTGGCGAGGGTGCCGAGCACGTCGTCGGCTTCAAAACCGGGCGCCATGCAGAGCGGCAGGTCAAGCTGTTCCCGCAGGATTTTCTGCAGCTGATCCAGATCCTGAAAGAACACCTCCGGCGCCGCATCGCGGTGGGCCTTGTAGTTGGCATCGGCCTTGTGGCGGAAAGTGGGTTCTGCGGTGTCAAAAGCGATGGCGACGCCCTGCGGTTTCAAGGTCTTGCCGTTATCCAGCAGGGCCTTGAGAAACCCGTAGGTGACGCTGGTGGGGCGGCCGTCCTTGGTGGCCAGGCCCCCTTCGCCACCTTTGCTGAAGGCATAGAAGCTGCGGAATGCCAGGGAGTGACCATCCACAAGCAGCAGAAGGGGCTTGGCGGTGGCCTCAGGCATGGCAGGAACAGGTGGGGATGAGGGATCAGTCGCGGCGATCAGCCCAGGGAGGCAGATCAATGAACACGCGGGTCCCCGCATCCAGGCCCTTCAGAATCGCAGTCTGGTCACCGCTGCTGTTGCCCAGTTCCACCTGTTGAAAACTCGGGTTCTGTTTGTCGTCTACCAGCAGAACTCCGGGTTTGCCCGCTTCGGTGACGATCGCAACGGTGGGTACGAGTGTCCTTTCCTTGCTGCGACCGGTCTGGAAGCTGATGTCAGCGGTCATGCCGATCAACAACTTCTCCGGTGGGTCGACCAACGTCAGTTTCACCTCAAAGGAGGTGACGTTGTCTTGTTTTTCGGCTCGCGGCGCCACTTCACTCACCTGAGCCTCGAAACGTTCATCTGGGAAGGCATCCACACGAATATTTGCGGATTGTCCGGTAGTGATCCGCCCGATGTCGCTTTCCGGGACCCGAGCCGCCACTTCGAGGCCTTTGGAGAGCTCCACAATGGACGAGCTGGTGGCACCGGCTGTTGCTGAGGCGGTAGTGGTGGGGGTGACGAAAGCCCCGGGTTCGGCGTAGCGGGCCGTGATCGTGCCGTCGAAGGGAGCACGAATTTGCAGTTCATCCTGCTCTTCCTCCAGCTGCTCCAATCGCTCACGGGCTGCGATGACGGCTGCCTCTGCGGCGAGCATCTGGAAGCGGACGTCGCTGAAGTCATCAGCACTGATCACTTTCATGCGGAACAGCTGTTGACGGCGATCGAAATCATCCTTGCGGCTGCGGTAGTTCGCCTCGGCTTGTAGCAGCAGGGCCTGGCGTTCTTGCAGCTGGTCTTCGATGGCGCCCGAGTCCATCACTGCCAGCAGCTGCCCCTCGCTGACATCATCCCCTTCATCCACCAGCAGTTGTTCGAGCAACCCCTGTTGACGAGGGCTGACGTTGACCTTCTGCACCGCAAGAAGCTCTCCACTGGCAGTAATCACGCCAGACAGGACCCCCCGCTCAGCAGTGGCGACGTAGGGGGTCAAGTCGCGCTGACGGCTGCTCCAGGGCCCTAAGCGCATCAACATAAGACCACCAGCGGCAACCGCCAGCACCAGTGATGCAGTCAGCCACTTGGGTCGGGAGCGTTTCCTCTGGGAGGTGACAGATGGACGGTTGGTCTCCTCGGTGGACTCAGGGTGTCGCAGGGCCTGCAGCATGGGCGCACAAAACTTCACAATAGTCTCGCCGCCGGCCGGTAGATTCCGCCCCATGCTCAAAGCCGGAATTGTCGGCTTGCCCAACGTGGGCAAGTCCACCTTGTTCAATGCTCTGGTAGCCAACGCTCAGGCGCAGGCCGCCAATTTTCCGTTCTGCACCATCGAGCCGAACGTCGGTACGGTGGCGGTGCCGGATGCCCGCCTATATCAGCTCACCAAGCTCAGCAGCAGCCTCGACACCATTCCCACGCGGATGGAATTCGTCGATATCGCTGGACTGGTGAAGGGGGCGAGCCAGGGAGAAGGTCTTGGCAACAAGTTTCTGGCCAACATCCGCGAAGTCGATGCGATCGTTCATGTGATTCGCTGCTACGAGGATGACGATGTCATCCATGTGTCCGGTTCCTTAGGACCGGCCAGAGACGCAGAAGTGATTAATCTAGAGCTGGGATTGGCGGATCTTGCCCAGATCGAGAAGCGAAGAGAACGACTGAAGAAGCAGATGCGCACCAGCAAGGTGGCGCACCAGGAAGATGCGGCCCTGGAGAGGATTCAGGCCATGCTGGAGGACGGAGGTGCGGCCCGATCGGTTGCGTTGAGCGAGGAGGAGGCAGCCATGATCAAGCCCCTTGGATTGCTGACCGCGAAGCCGATCATCTACGCCACCAACGTGAGCGAAGATTATCTAGCTGAGGGCAACTCTTACTGCAATGAAGTGATCAACCTGGCGGCAGATGAAGGTGCGGAAACCGTTCGGATTTCGGCTCAAGTGGAAGCGGAGCTGATTGAGCTAGGGGACGAAGAACGAGCCGATTACCTCGAGGGTCTTGGGGTCAGCGAAGGGGGCTTGCAGAGCCTGATTCGTGCGACCTACAGCTTGTTGGGCTTGCGTACGTACTTCACGACGGGCGAAAAGGAAACCCGGGCCTGGACCT
>QCSJ01000097.1 GCA_003211535.1 Synechococcus sp. AG-670-A05
GGCGATTCAGCAGCTTGTAAAAGGTGTGAATGGTGGAGAGCGCTATCAGACTTTGTTGGGTGCGACGGGCACGGGTAAGACGTTCACGATGGCCAATGTGATCGCCCAAACCGGCCGGCCGGCCCTGGTGCTGGCCCATAACAAGACCCTAGCGGCGCAGCTCTGCAACGAGCTGCGGGAGTTCTTTCCGGAGAACGCCGTTGAATACTTCATCTCTTACTACGACTACTACCAACCGGAGGCCTACGTCCCGGTTAGTGACACGTACATCGCCAAGACGGCGTCGATCAACGAGGAGATCGACATGCTGCGCCACTCAGCGACCCGCTCGCTTTTCGAACGACGCGACGTCATCGTAGTGGCCTCGATCAGCTGCATCTATGGCCTGGGTATTCCCAGTGAATACCTCAAGGCGGCGGTGAAGTTCGAGGTGGGGGAAAGCCTCAACATCCGCAGCCAGCTTCGGGAGCTTGTGAACAACCAGTACAGCCGTAACGACACCGAAATCGCCCGCGGCCGGTTTCGGATGAAGGGGGATGTGCTGGAGATCGGGCCGGCCTATGAAGACCGGCTGGTGCGGATCGAGCTGTTCGGTGATGAGGTGGAGGCGATCCGTTACGTGGACCCCACCACCGGAGAAATTCTGCAGAGCCTTGAGGCGGTGAACATCTATCCGGCCAAGCACTTCGTGACACCGAAGGACCGGCTTGATACAGCCATCGGTGCGATCCGCTCAGAGCTGCGTGAGCGGCTTGATTTGCTCAATAGCGAGGGCAAGTTGCTGGAGGCGCAACGGCTGGAGCAGCGCACTAAGTACGACTTAGAAATGTTGGGGCAGGTGGGCTATTGCAACGGGGTGGAGAACTACGCCCGCCATCTGGCCGGCCGTGAGGAGGGCACCCCGCCGGAATGCCTGATTGACTATTTCCCAAAGGATTGGCTGCTGATCGTGGATGAAAGCCACGTCACTTGCTCACAGCTTCAAGCGATGTACAACGGCGACCAGGCTCGTAAAAAGGTGCTGATCGAGCACGGTTTCCGACTGCCCAGCGCCGCTGATAACAGGCCCTTGAAGGGGGCGGAGTTCTGGGAGAAGGCCCATCAGACGGTGTTTGTGAGTGCCACGCCGGGCAACTGGGAGCTGGAGGTGAGCGGCGGCGAGGTGGCCGAGCAAGTGATCCGTCCGACGGGGGTGTTGGATCCGATCGTGGAGGTGCGGCCCACCACGGGTCAGGTGGATGATTTGTTGGGGGAGATCCGTGACAGAGCGGCTAAGAATCAGCGGGTGCTGGTCACCACCCTCACCAAACGGATGGCGGAAGACCTCACCGATTACCTTGCGGAAAATGAGGTGCGGGTGCGCTACCTCCATTCGGAGATCCACTCGATCGAGCGGATCGAGATCATCCAGGACTTGCGCCTTGGCGAATACGACGTGTTGGTGGGGGTGAACCTTTTGCGGGAAGGCCTGGACCTTCCGGAGGTGAGCCTGGTGGCGATTCTCGATGCCGACAAGGAGGGCTTTCTTCGTGCTGAGCGCTCGTTGATCCAGACCATTGGCCGGGCTGCCCGCCACATAGAGGGGGTGGCGTTGCTCTACGCCGACAACATGACTGAGTCGATGGCTAAGGCCATCTCCGAAACCGAACGTCGCCGCAAGATCCAGCAGACCTACAACGAGAAGCACGGCATTGTGCCGACGGCAGCAGGCAAAAAAGCTAGCAATTCGATCCTCAGCTTCCTTGAGCTCTCAAGGAAGCTCAAGCAGGACGGACCCGATGCCGATCTGGTGGAGGTGGTTGGCAAGGCTGCCAAAGCCCTGGAGGAAGACACCGATGCAGGGCTGGCGCTGGAGGCCTTGCCGGAGCTGATCGATCAGCTCGAGGTCAAGATGAAGGAAGCAGCCAAAAAGCTCGATTTCGAAGAAGCTGCCAACCTTCGGGATCGAGTGAAACAGCTGCGTCAGAAGATGGCGGGAACCGCTTGATCGGATGCATCTGTTGTTGGCGATGGATCAGGGGTTTGAGCAGCTGGCTGCCGTTGCGCTCACGTCATACCTTCTTCATCAGCGGTTCGAATCCGTGGTGTTGGTGACGCCGGAGGAGCAGCGCCTCCACCGATTGGAGGCAATCACTGGTGGCTTCGGGACCCCTGTGGTGTGGCAACCAATTGGTTCTGAGGCGGCCCTGCATCGGCTCGAGCCAGCCCTGCAGCCCTACTTCTTTTGCATTGAGGCCTTGAGGCAGAGTCGTCCCGGTCGGTATCTCTACGTGGATGCCGACACCCTCTGCGTCCGTGGGCTGTCGACCCTGGAGCATCTGCCCCTAGATGCGTTTCGTCCCTTGGCGGCCTGCTCTCACGGGCGACCAATGCCCGATCGTTCGCTCGTGCTGGAGCTCGAAACCCCTTTTCACTATTTCAATGCCGGGGTGATGTTGTTCGACAGCTCCGCCCTCGCAGAGCTGATCGCGCCAGAGGCTGTGGTGGATTTCGCGATATATGCCGCTGCTCTGTGTCGCTTCCGGGAGCAGTGCGCCCTCAATGCACTTCTTAGGGGCCGGGTGCAGTTTTTGCCTGGGCAGTTCAATCTGTTGAGTTGGATGCGCGAGCGCATGGCGCAGAACCCATGGCATGACCCGGCTGTCAATGCCATGGCCACGTGCTTGAAGGATGCGCGGCAAGACGTGGCCATTGTCCATCTTTCCGCAGGTGCGCTGCCAAATCGTCTTCCTGTGGAGCGACTTGAACCGGTCGATCGCTACTGGATGTATCTCCATCAGGCATTGGCGGACGGTAACCCCCTGGATCAACTCTTGTGTTTTGCCGACTGGTGATGGTGGGGGAAGAGCCGCTGAGTGATATGAAAGTGTGGTTTTAAAAAGCGGTTCAGCTTCCTCACAGGGGTCGCCTTGATGTGAAATAGAAGCAGTTGCTCTGGTGCTGCGGACTGGAAATAGCTCAACACGTCCGCATGATGCTGAAACCAGTCCTTGAGCCAGCGCCGTTTGAGTTGACGCTTGGTGCGGATGCCTTCGCCGGCCATGGCGCGTTGGTATGCAGCGGCGAATTGTCCCTGGTCGTGCTGCAGGCGGGAGCGCAGCCAATCAAAGGGATCGCGGGTGTTGAGGATGAACAGAGCCTTGGGGTGCTCATGGTGAAGTTCGCGGAAATAGCGGCAGCCCTCGATCAGGGGGGCATTGTCACTGTTACTGCGGCCCCATGGGGATCCCGGGATGCAGTTGAAGTCGGTGTAAGCCGTCCAGCCGTCGATGCCCTCCAGTAATGGGCGTCCTTCAGCTCGGTTCTGGTGCAAAGCGAGGGCAAGCGTGTTGGCGCGCCAGTGCACCGAGGGAATTCCGTTGGCCTTGAAGTAGTCGTGGAACGACGTGGTTCCGCATTTGTTGAACCCGATAAGGAAGATCCGGGGGGGAATGCTGGTCATCTCTTGCTCCAGCGGTCGTCCTGCCAGAGGGTCCGTTGATCGGCGTTATTCAAGATGTTGCTGGCCAGCTCTTGCAAGGCGTCGGCTTGTATGGCCTCCAGGGGGAACGGTGGCAGCCCATTGAGGCGTCGGACGGTCATCACCGCATCATGCAATTCGTCTTGGCGACGACTCGTGGCTGCTTCGGGGTGTTTGCGGTAGCTCACATGTTCTTCATCGATGGCGCGGATGCTTACGCCGGCCTTTGCCATGCGCAGATACAGGTCATAGTCCTCCGCCAGGGTCAGGTTGGGGCGAAAGCCTGATCCTGCAGCATCGACGGCACGTCTTGTGAAGGCGGTGCCGGGGTTGGTGATGAAGTTGATCTTCTCCAGCAACGCATTGGAGAAGGGTTGCAGCAGGGGTTTGGGCCGACCAGAGGGCCGGTCTGCACTGAACAGGCGAACTCTGGTGTAGATCAATTCGGCTTGGCTCGGATCCAGGAGCTCCTGGCAGCGGGCCCCACGATGGGGGTGGTTGAGATCGTCACTGTCGAGGGTGAGCAGTCGATCACTGCGGGCTAGCTCGATGGCTCTGTTCCGCGCCATGCTCACACCGCGTTCTGCGACCTTCAAGCGCGAGTAGCGCAGACGAGCGTCGTTGAAGTTGGCCACCAGGCTCTGCAAATCGGCCCTTTCGCTGTGGTCGTCCACGACCACAGCTTCCCAGGCATCAAAACTCTGGGCGATGCAACTTGCCAGGGCTGCTTTGAGTACTTCGGGTCGGTTGTGGGCTGGAATCAAAAAGCTGACAGCAGGTGTCTGAGTCATCAGCAGGTCATGAAGGCATTTGCGTCACCCGTTTTGTCTAACGGGAATTGACCATCGGTACCGCCGTGGTGCATGATCCTCAAGCGGTGGAGGACACAACTCCACGGTGACCTGCGGATGTAGCTCAGTGGTAGAGCATCTCCTTGCCAAGGAGAGGGTCGAGAGTTCGAATCTCTTCATCCGCTTGGACTAAGCCGAGAATTCATACATCGCGAAGTCAGTTTTTGTAGGGCACAGCATTCGGGTCTGTATGCCCTGATGAGGTTTACATTTTTTTTATGACCAACTCTCCTCCCACTGACTCCGACCCCAAACCAGACGAGACTATTCAGTCAGCGCTGGTGGAGACCACGGCGACGGCGACAACGATGCAGTTGTCGATGAAGCAAAAAGCCGGTGATGCTGCAAACCGTTGGTTGGCTCGCAACCGTTCGCTCGTGCTGCGGCAGACCCCGGTCTGGGCTCAAAGCCTGGCGGCATTGATGATTGGATTGGGCGGCATTGCGGTGATTGGCGGCATTCTTTTCCGCATCGATGAAGTGGTGACGGTTCAGGGTCAGCTGAAATCCATCGGAGGCACGGTGGATGTGAAAACGCCAGCTGGTGGACTCGTAGCCGAAGTTTTGTTTCAAGACGGTGAAACCGTCGTCAAAGGGCAGAAGTTGTTGCGGTTTGATACTCGGGAAGCGAGCAACCAAAAATCAACTCTGACGAGGCAGATTGCACTTGAAGAAGATCAGCTTCAGAACCAACTCAAGACACTCAATAGCCAACAAACAACTTTGGCTGGTCGGCAGGATGTGCTGGAACAAAGGCTTGATACAAAATCTACCATTCTTTCCGAAATGAAGTCATTGGTTGAGCAGGGAGGATTTCAAAGGTTGCAGTACCTCGAGCAGCAGGATCAAATGTTTGAGATGCAAACCCAGGTGAATGATCTGGCTGAGCAGCGGAACCGACTTCAATTGCAAGCTAATCAGATCCGCTTGCAGAGCCGTAAGTCCATTAACCAGATGCAGAATCAACTGCAACAAGCTGAGGTGCAGCTTCAATATCAAAATGTCATTGCTCCAGTGGGAGGGGTTGTTTTTGATCCCCAGGCCCGTGTTGATGGCGTTCTTGGCGCTGGTGAACGCATCTTGTCGATTGTTCCGCAGAAGGGGCTTTATGCAGAGGTGTTTGTTCCCAACAAAGACATCGGCTTCGTCAAGTCTGGGCAATCGGCGAAAGTTCGTGTGGATGCCTTTCCG
>QCSJ01000098.1 GCA_003211535.1 Synechococcus sp. AG-670-A05
GTCATCTGCCGGTGCCAGTGGTTTCAAGGGTGCCCGCAAAGGCACACCCTTCGCCGCTCAGACAGCAGCAGAATCAGCCGCACGCCGCGCCCTTGATCAGGGCATGCGCCAGATCGAGGTGTTGGTGAAAGGGCCTGGATCCGGTCGTGAGACCGCCATTCGTGCCCTGCAGGTAGCTGGCCTTGAAATCACCCTGATCAGAGACGTCACTCCACTGCCCCACAACGGTTGCCGGCGGCCCAAGCGCCGTCGCGTCTGAATCGCACCATTCCCCGGTTTACGCCCCCTATCCCGCATCAGACCGTGCTGCAATACCAGATCGACCGAATCGAGCATCAGGTGGAAGAGGATCGCTCCCAGAGTGGAGTGTTCCTCATCGGTCCCCTTGAGCGGGGTCAGGCGACCACTCTGGGTAACGCCTTGCGCCGTGTCCTGATGGGCGGCCTCGAGGGCAGTGCCGTCACCGCCATTCGCATCGCTGGCGTCAATCACGAATACGCCACCGTTCCCGGTGTGCGTGAAGACGTCCTCGACATCCTTCTGAACTGCAAGGAGCTCTCCGTCAACAGCCGCTCTTCAGAGCTGGAAATCGGCCGCCTGGTGGTGGCCGGTCCCGCCGAAGTGACCGCTAAAGACCTACAGTTCTCCTCCCAGGTAGAGGTGGTCGATGACAACCGACCCATCGCCACCGTGGCCGACGGTTACAGCCTCGAGCTAGAGGTTCATGTTGAGCGGGGTGTCGGATACCGGCCGGTAGATCGCCACAGCGAAGACACCAGCGCCATCGACCTACTTCAGATTGATGCTGTGTTCATGCCGGTGATCCGGGTGAATTTCACCATCGATGAAACCGCCGTCGCCGAGGGTGGATCTGCCCGAGAGCGTCTGCGCATGGAGGTCGTCACCGACGGCTCCATCAGTCCAGATGACGCTCTGGCTCAGTCAGCCAACTACCTGATCGAGTTGTTCCAGCCCCTAGCCACGGTGACCCTCGTGGAGGAGCCAGGAATCGAGCCTGAGCCCTCTGCAGAAGCCCAGATCCCACTGGAGGAACTTAACCTTTCAGTCCGGGCTTATAACTGCCTCAAGCGTGCCCAGGTCAACTCCGTCTCCGACCTGATGGGTTTCAGCTACGAGGACCTGCTGGAGATCAAGAACTTTGGTTCCAAATCAGCCGACGAGGTGATCGAAGCGCTCGAACGCATCGGCATCTCCATCCCCCAGAGCCGCACCTCTGCCTGAGATCGGCCTACCTGCCTCCCCCCTTTCCGACATCCGTCTCCGACAGAACCATGCGTCACCAATGCCGAGTTCCCCAGCTGGGTCGCCCCGCTGACCAGCGCAAGGCGATGCTCCGAGCCCTCACCACCCAGCTAATTCGTGAAGGTCGGGTCACCACTACCAAGGCCCGTGCTAAAGCTTTGCGTGATGAGGCCGAGCGGATGATCACCCTCGCGAAGGACGGCAGCCTGGCTTCACGTCGGCGCGCTCTCGGATATATGTACGACAAGCAGTTGGTGCACGCCCTGTTCGACAAGGCACCTGACCGCTACAACGATCGCAAAGGCGGTTATACCCGCATTACACGAACGGTGCCCCGTCGTGGCGACAATGCGGAGATGGCCATCATCGAACTGGTTTGATCCCTTCCCCCTGCGTCAGTCCTGACGTTTGAGCTCCGAACCCACGTCTGCACTCCCTGAGCCCTCGGTCCCCCGTCGGATCGCCCTCAGCCTGCAGTACGAGGGTTCTGCCTTTTGCGGGTGGCAACGTCAACGCAATGGCCACAGTGTTCAAGCTCAGCTGGAAGCTGCCATCGAACAGCTGGATCCCTACCGTCCGATCCAGACCTTTGCCGCGGGACGAACTGACGCCGGCGTCCATGCTGCCGGCCAGGTGGTGCATTTCGACTGTGGAGACAGGATCCCCCCTGCTAAGTGGGCTCCGGCCCTGAACGGACGACTACCATCCACGATCCGTGTCAGGGAGTCGGTGCTGCGGCCCATGGATTGGCATGCCTGCTACTCAGCCATCTACCGGCGTTACCGATACACCATTCACAATGGGCGGCGGCCCAACTTGTTTCTCGCCCCCTGGAGCTGGCATCGCTATCAGCTCCGGCTGGATGAGTCCCGAATGCGGGACGCCCTCAACGGCATGCTCGGGCTCCATGATTTCAGAGCATTCATGCGGGCCGGGAGCCGTCGGGCCCACGCCCGCACAACCGTCCAGGATGTGGAGCTTGTGCGCCAAGGCGACATGGTGCGGGTTGAGATCCAGGCCAGTGGTTTCTTGTACGGCATGGTTCGCCTGTTGATGGCCCAGTTGGTGGCAGTGGGCGAACACCGTTTATCGGTCAGGGATTTCGAGCAGCGCTGGCGTCAACGACGTCGCCACGAGGTGAGGGAAGCAGCTCCAGGCCATGGGCTGTGCCTGCTCAGGGCTGGTTATGAACAGGAGATCTTCACTAGTGCTGGCTGGTACGATTGTCAGCCTTGGTTTTTTTTAGCGGGGAGTGATCCACCTCCGGACCCTCCGCCCCTGCCGGAAGCAAACGGATCTGATCTCTAAGTACACCCCTCCTCCATCCGGTAGGTGGGCGTCATCGAAGAGTAAGCTCAACTCTTGAGCCCCCGTCGGGTCCTTTTTTGGACCAAACCAACCCCTGACCAGCTCTGCCACCACGGCAGAGCATCTCCGAACCGGCATGCCGGCGCGATGAACAAGACCTCCCTTCCTCAGATTGATTCTCTCAAACGCCAGTGGTATCTGGTGGACGCGGAGAACAAGACCCTCGGTCGCCTGGCCACCGAGGTTGCCGCTGTTCTGCGCGGCAAGAACAACCCCAGCTTCACGCCCCACCTGGATACCGGCGATTTCGTCGTGGTGGTGAATGCCGAGAAGATTCGGGTAAGTGGCAACAAGCCCACCCAGAAGCTGTATCGCCGTCACTCCGGTCGTCCTGGTGGCATGAAGACCGAAACCTTCGAAGCGCTGCAGGACCGCATCCCCGAGCGGATCGTTGAGAAAGCGATCAAAGGCATGCTTCCTCACAACGCCCTCGGCCGTCAGATGTTCCGCAAGCTCAAGGTGTACAAGGGCAGCGAGCACCCCCATGCCGCCCAGAAGCCACAGCCCCTTCAGCTCACCTCCTCTGCAACCGCCAAATGAGCAGCAATTCCGTCGTTTACTGGGGAACTGGTCGCCGCAAAACCTCCGTTGCCCGTGTGCGTCTCGTCCCCGGCAACGGAACGATCACCATCAATGGTCGTCCTGGTGACAACTACCTCAATTACAACCCTGCCTACATCGCAGCGGTGAAAGCTCCTCTGGCGACCCTTGGTCTTGGATCGGAGTACGACATTCTGGTGAACGTTCACGGCGGCGGACTCACCGGTCAGTCGGGAGCGATCAAGCAAGGTGCAGCCCGTGCTCTCTGTGAGTTGTCCGCCGACAACCGCAAGCCCCTCAAGACCGAAGGCCACCTCAGCCGCGACCCCCGAGCCAAGGAACGCCGTAAGTACGGCCTCAAGAAAGCTCGTAAGGCTCCTCAGTTCTCCAAGCGCTGATTTTCTACTCATGCCCAAGCCTGACATTCATCCCACCTGGTATCCCGATGCCAAGGTGATCTGCAACGGCGAAGTTGTAATGACCACCGGCTCCACCCAGCCGGAGATTCACGTCGACGTCTGGAGTGGCAACCACCCCTTCTTCACGGGAACCCAGAAGATCCTTGACACCGAGGGGCGCGTCGATCGCTTCATGAAGAAGTACGGCATGGGCAAGAAGAAGGCTGGCGACAAAGCCGAGGCCAAGGCCGAGGCAGAGTCATAGTCCATCTGTGATCACGGGGCATGGACGCCTCGACTCTTGTTGCGCGGCTTGAGGCCGCCACAGCCAGCTTCCGCAATCTTGAGCGGCAGTTGGCAGATCCTGATGTGGCAGCCGATCCGACACGACTGGAAAAAATTGCCAGGGAACGGGCAAGGCTTGAACCCCTTGTGCTTGATTTTGAGAAACTGCAAGCTCTGGAATCAGAGCAACAACAATCCCGTGACCTGCTGAAGGAAAGTCGCGGGGATGCAGCCATGGAGGTGCTGGCCCAGGAGGAGCTTGCCAGCCTCAACAGTCGCCACGCGGAGCTGACCGAGAAGCTCACCGTGGACCTCCTACCCCGCGACCCACGTGATGAACGCAGCGTCATGCTGGAAATCAGGGCCGGGGCTGGTGGCGATGAAGCCTGCATTTGGGCCGGAGATCTCGCGCGAATGTACGAGCGCTACAGCCAGAAGCTCGGCTGGACCGTACAACCCATCAGCAGCAATGAAGCGGATCTGGGGGGATTCCGGGAATTGATCCTCTCAGTCAAGGGTGACAGTGTGTTCAGTCAGCTCAAGTTCGAAGCCGGGGTGCATCGGGTCCAGAGGGTCCCCGCCACCGAATCCCAGGGACGCGTCCACACCTCCACAGCCACCGTCGCCGTGATGCCCGAGGCCGATCCCGTGGAAGTGCAATTGGATCCCAAGGATCTGGAGATCAGCACCGCCCGCTCCGGCGGCGCCGGGGGCCAGAACGTCAACAAGGTTGAAACCGCCGTGGATCTACTCCACAAACCCAGCGGCATCCGCGTGTTCTGCACCCAGGAGCGCTCACAGCTGCAGAACCGGGAACGGGCCCTGGAGATCCTGCGGGCGAAACTGCTGGAAAAGGAGCAACGAGAGGCGGCGACTCGCGAGAGCAGCGACCGTCGTGCCCAAGTGGGCAGCGGGGATCGTAGTGAAAAAATCCGCACCTACAACTACAAGGACAACCGCACCACCGATCACCGGCTGGGCAGAAACTTCTCCCTGGAGCCCGTGCTGGACGGTCAGCTCGAGGATCTGATTGGCGCCTGCATTGCAGAAGAGCAACGGCAGAAACTGGAAGCCCTCAGTCAACAGGGCGAGGACTAATACTCAGCTCAGGCTCCGATTACATATTTGGCCCATTCGCTGTGGCGTCCGGAATGGATCTGGCGGGTGGCTTCAAAACTGAGGCTGCTCAGCGGACGGCGCGGCACTCGCATCAGCGGCATGTCTGCCTCCTTTGGGGTGAGATTGCCCTTGCGCACATTGCAGCTCAGACAGGCAGTGGTCACGTTTTCCCAGGTGTCACCACCACCACGGCTGCGGGGCACCACGTGGTCGATCGACAGCTGCTCGTTGCGGCAGCCGCAGTACTGGCAGCTGTGGTTGTCGCGATGGAACAGATTGCGCCTGGTCAGTGGGAGCTGACGAAAGGGCACCCGGACGTACTGTCGCAGGCGAATGACGGTCGGGAGATGGGTACCACGTCGGATCTCTCGGGTGGAATCCTGCTCGAGACTCTCAGCTTTGCCCTTAATCATCATCACCATGGCGCGGCGCCAGGTGGTGATGTTCAA
>QCSJ01000099.1 GCA_003211535.1 Synechococcus sp. AG-670-A05
GCTGGCGTGAAGCTGGCGGATCAGATCCCTGGAATCCATGTCTTTGGTGGGGGCATGCTCGATCAGGCTGGCTGGTTGCTGGGGCTGCTGATTGTGGCGTTCTGGCTCACATCCGGCCTGCGCTTCGGTGTGGCGTTTCTCCAGAGCATGCTCAGTGCCGAGATCTGGAACGACCTGGTCAACAAGGTCTACAAAAATCTGATGCTGCAGGACTATCAGTTCTTCACGCATCACCGCACCGCCAATCTCTCCGAGAGCTTCAATCGGATCCTGAATAAGGTCTCCACAACCGTGGTCAGTCCGATGATCACCATCGCTGGCAATGCCCTTTCGGCGTTGGTGCTGCTGAGCGGTGTGGTTCTGGTACTGGGGACCTCTGCACTGCTGATGTTCGGACTGATGCTGGGCGCCTACGCCTTGGCGTCGAAACTGATCATTCCTTACCTGCGTTTCTCTACCAAGCAGCGCGTTCGCTATTCAAGGCGGATCCATCTGTTGCTGATGGAATCGTTGCGCTCGATGCGGGATGTCCAGCTCTATTCCGCTGAGCGTTTCTTCATCAGCCGCTTCGCCGGCGATGGCGTCGTGGCCAAGCGCTACGACCGGTTGACGAAATTGCTGCCGGATGTGCCTCGGTATGTGATCGAGCCAGCTGGCATCACGATTCTGTTTCTCGTCGGGCTCGGACCCTCATTTCTTAGCGGCGATGCCGTCAGTGTGCGGGAAGCCATTCCCACCCTGGCAGCTGTGCTCGGTACCCTTCTGCGCATCTCCGGACCCCTGCAGAACACCTTCCGCAACATCAACAAACTTCGGGGTGGTTTGCCGGAAATTCAGGATGCACTGGAGTTGCTTGACCTTCGTCAGAAGCGCCTGCACGCCACCGCACCGGGAGTGCCAACGCCCAGTGGTGTGATGCCACGCCAATTCATTCAGCTGCGCGATGTGAGCTTCAGCTACTCCGGCAGTGATGAATGTGTTTTGTCGAACGTTGATCTCACCATCCCCGTTGGATCACGCATCGCACTAGTGGGTCGCACCGGCAGCGGCAAAACCACCCTGGCCCATCTGCTGCTTGGCCTTTTCCGCCCCAGCAGTGGAGCACTCACCCTAGACGGTCTGCCCCTGAATGAGGAGGAGTTGCCGGCCTGGCAGGGCAACTGTGCCTTGGTGCCCCAGGACATCCGTCTGTTGGACGCCAGCATCCGCGAAAACGTTGCCTTCGGCTGCGACCCGGAGGAGATCGATGACGATCAGGTGTGGGCCGCGCTGGAGGCAGCGCAGTTCGACGATGTCGTCAGCGCCATGCTTTATGGGCTCTTCACCATGATCGGCGAAAACGGGGTCAAGCTCTCCGGCGGGCAACGTCAGCGGCTGTCGCTGGCCCGAGCTTTCTATCGCGATGCCAAGGTGCTGGTGCTGGATGAAGCCACCAGTGCTCTCGATAACAAGACCGAGCACGATGTGATGCAAGCCTTAGATCTGGTGGGGCGTCGCTGCACCACGATTGTGATTGCCCACCGTCTCTCTACCGTGCGCAAGTGCGATCGCATTTACGAGATCGAAGACGGGCGGATCAAGGCCTCGGGCGATTTCGACACTCTCTGCCGCCTGTCGGACAGCTTTCGCGAGATGAACCGGTTCGAAACAGCCTGAGCCGGTCATGGCCGATGTCATCGTCCTGGCCACTGCCGACTGGGACCATCCCCTCTGGACCAACAAACAGCACACCGCCCTCAGCCTGGCGGCCCTTGGCCACCGGGTTCTTTACGTGGAGTCACTGGGGTTGCGCCCGCCGCGCAAGCGGGCAGCGGATCTGCCACGGATCCTCAAGCGGCTTCGGCGTGTGCTCCGTCTTCCGCGGCTCGTCAAGGACGGTGTCTGGGTCTGGTCTCCGCTGGTGCTGCCAGGTGCCTCCCATGCCCTGGCGCAGCGGCTCAACCGGTTCCTGGTGTGCCGAGGTCTCGACCTTGCCCGGCGCTGGCTCAGGTTTCGTTCCCCACTGCTCTGGACCTACAACCCGCTGACCCTGGAGGTTCTCTCGCTCTCGTCCTTTGCAGGTTCTATTTATCACTGTGTCGATCGCATCCAGGCTCAGCCTGAAATGCCGGCGGACCGCATCGAACGAGCGGAGCAGCGGCTCTGTCAGGCCGTCGATGTGGTGTTCACTACGGCACCGGAGTTGCAGGCGTCCCTGGCGTCGCTCAATCCCCACACCCATTTCTTCGGCAATGTGGCGGACTTCGATCATTTCTCCCGTGCCTGGCGCAACCCTGGCCCCTGCCCGGAACCCCTGAGGCGGCTGCCGTCGCAACGGTTGCTGTTCATCGGCGCGATCGACGCTTACAAGCTGGATCTCCCTGCCTTGACCCAGCTCGCCCAGCGACGCAGCGATTGGACGTTCGTGCTTGTGGGCCCGGTGGGGGAGGCTGATCCCAGCACCGATGTGAAGGCCCTGCAGGCCTGCCCCAACGTGCACCTTCCGGGCCCCCGCCCCTACGACGAACTGCCGGAGTGGCTGGCCCACTGCGATGTGGCGCTGCTGCCGCTGCAACGGAACAGTTATACGCAGAACATGTTTCCGATGAAATTTTTCGAATACTTGGGGGCGGGCCGGCCTGTGGTGGCCACAGCGATTCCGTCGCTGCAGTCCTTCGCTGAGGCCGCGCAGCTGGTGGAGCCTTCGGTGGAGGCGTTTGAAACCGCGATCGGTCAGTGCCTGAACGGCCATGGTCCTTCCCTTGAGACACGCCTCTCCCTGGCGCAGCGTCACACCTATGTGTCCCGATCGGAGGCGATGCTTGCCGTGCTGGCGCAGCTGGGGTTGATCAATCCCCCCTGGTCTGGAGGATCTCTCTCTCGGGCTGTTCACAAACGTTGAACAGGGGGGGTGTGACCGCCGCCACCGGTTGGATGCGTGACCAGTGGCAGCAGAACTGCGATGTGTCCTCCCTGCATCAGCTGCTGTTCCGTCGTGGTGCCCGACCGGGCTCTGCTTCGCTGCAGGTCGCTCTGTTCCAGGCGCTGGCCGAGGACGCATCCCTGCCGCTGCCGGAGCGGTCCTACAGCCGGATCGCGTTGACCTATCGAGCTCTCAAGGATCGTCGGATCAACCTGTTGCAGCGCTGTCGGCTCGAGCTGGAGCCGTTGATCGATCGGCTGGAGCAGGACCCCGGAACGTTGGTGTGTCAGCGCCCCAACCGCCGCAACCGCGCCAAATTGCTGATCTCTGCGTCGACCGCCCGTATGCTGGTTCTGGTCACCCAGCGAGACCGTACTGCACTCCTGGAGTTCAGCCAGCGGATCGGTGGTTGGTTTGATCGACTCGACATCCAGGCCATTGAGGCGGATGCCGCTTTCCGGATGACTAGGAATCTCTGCCGCTGCCTGTTGCTGGAAGCGGTGGCGAAACCAACGCCTCAGGTGCAGTTGCGTCTGCAGCGCCTTGTTGCGTTCACCCGTGAAGATCGCGTCGCGGATCATCCATCGCAGGAGAACCACTGGGGCATAGTGCGCCTCGCCCTGGCCGATCTCGAGGAGGCATCGGCCGCTGGCCTTGAGCGTCTCTGTGCCCTGATCTGTGATGAGCCCCGTGATCTTGGGGTGACCGCTGCTGATCTGCTGACGTTGCTGCGGGACGATGGCCACTCCGCCTGAGCCGTTGATGCGTCGCGTCGTTCTTTACGTCGATTCCCTCAAGATCGGCGGAGCTGAGCGAGTCACTCTGACCTTTGCTCGTTGGCTGCGGCAGAACGGCTGGACGCCCATCGTGCTGACCCGCCAGTCCCGCAGTCTCGATTTTTATCCGATTCCTGTTGGGGTCGAGCGGGCGGTGGAACCTCCTGATCCCCGTTGGCTGCGCCTGCTCGGACGTTGGGGATTCCCCTGGCGGGTGCGCCGCTTGCGCCATTGGTTGCGCAAGCAGCAAGTGAGTCTGGCCATCGGTATGACCACAAAGCCCGCAGTGAAGTTGCTGTTGGCAGCCCATCCCCTGCGGATTCCATGTGCTGTTTCCGAGCGGAATTTTCCGCCGTTGAAGCCGATGGCACCCCCCTGGGGGGTGTTGCGGCGGTTCAGCTACCGCTGGGCTTCATTGCACATCGTGCAGACCCGGGCGACCGGAGAGTGGCTCAAACAGCAGTTGGCCGCAGAACCGCAGTTGCTGCTTCCCAATCCTGTCCAGTGGCCGCTGCCCCGGTTTGAGCCCGAGCTGAATCCGAACCATTGGCTGGCTGAGTTCGGCGTCGCCCCTGACGCACCGCTGTTGCTGGCCGCCGGTACCAAAGCGTTTCAGAAGGGCTTCGACCTGCTGGTGCTGGCCTTTGCCGATTTGCTCCCCCGCCATCCGGATCTTCAACTGGTCATCCTTGGACTGACCCAGGAGCCAGATCACGGTTCGGATCAGCAAAAAGCCCTGCGTCGACTGCTGCGGCGTCATCCCGATGCTCAGGCGCAGCTGCATTTTCCTGGTCGGGTCGGAAACATGGCGGATTGGTACCGACGCTCCACGTTGTTCGTGCTGCCTTCCCGATATGAAGGATTCCCGAACGTGCTGCTCGAGGCGATGGCGGAGAGTTGTTGCTGCCTGGCGGCCGACTGCCCCCACGGGCCTGCCGATCTGCTGCGCCACAACATCGATGGTTGGCTACTCCCTAAGCAAGCCACGGCGACAAGCTGGTCGGATGCCATCGATCGGCTGCTGCGGGATCCGCTGCAGCGTCAACGACTCGAGGCCGGAGCAGCCATGGTGCGTCAGCGGTTTTCCGACCGTGCCCTGGAAGCTCAGCTTATTAAAGCGCTAGATCATCTTAACGAATGACGCTACATGTGCTGGTGCTGGCTCCGACCCGACGGGCGGCCTCCGAAACCTTCATCCGCGCCAACATCGCCGGTCTGCCGTTTAGAAAGACGGCCGTTTTCGGCGATGAACGCCCCCTGCATCGACCCCTTGCCTGCCTGCATGGTTGGGCTGTTCTGATCAGTAAGGCCCTGACGCGACTGGGCCTGTTGCGGTTGGCATCACTGCCGGCAGCCTGCACCACCAGATTGTTGCTGTGGCGCCACCAACCTGATGTGGTTCTGGTGGACTTCGGATTTCACGCGGTGCGGGTGATGGAGGCCGCGGCCTGGTCCGCGACGCCGCTGGTGGTGCATTTCCGGGGATCGGATGCGTCATCCGACAGCAAGTTTCAGCGGTTGAGCCGCCGCTATCGGCGTCTGTTCCAGCTCACGGCCGGAGTGATCGTCAAGAGTCGCCCGATGCAGGCTGTGCTCGAGCGGCTGGGGGCTGATCCCTCCATGCTGCTGATCAGTCCCTCCGGAGCGGATCCCGATCTGTTTCATGGGGCGCTGCCTG
>QCSJ01000100.1 GCA_003211535.1 Synechococcus sp. AG-670-A05
CTCAAGAACCTGAAGCTCGACACTTCGCCCCTCGCCAGCAATGGCATGCGGCATAGCCCCTGTCTCCGTCATGGCAGGGGTGTCGGAAGCGAGCCATAAGAGAGGTCACACCATTCCTGTCGCAGGTGGGCTGGTCTCTCAACCCCTGATCAAATCAAGGGTTTAACAATGCAAAAGCGAGCGAGCTAGGCCGTCTTTCCACAGGGAAGGGCGGCCTAGCTCTTTTCTAAGAGTCAACCGCTTCGATATCGGTTAAGGAACGCGAGCTTTAGTTAAGCATTCAAGTCGTCATCGAAAGATCCGATCCGTCATTGATTTGCAAATGGGTCCTCAGACAGTTGGTGACACATGTTCCATCATCGAGGTCGCACTCGCTGATGCAAACAAAATATTCATCGAGGGCCTCCCATCGTTCAGAAATGGATTGATGCTCTTGCTCATTTTTGAGTGAATACAACTATTTGTCCCAAGTGAGACATTTTTACCAGGCCTGTTCGCGCCAAGTCAATTTATACATTACAGAAAATAAAATACCTAGGAAGATATTCTTAGGTGATAACGCTTAGCTCCTTTGATCCGTTGAGGAGCTTTTTCTCTATGTAACGGATTGAGTAAAGTACCTATTGATCTATGAGAGGAGAGGAGTAGAGATAAGTCAGCAGCACGGAGAGAAATGATCACGATCTGTTCAGGTTTTTTTGATCTATGCATTCCGTTCAATGCATTTGACAAGGCCCAGCCAGGGAAAGCTGATAAACCGAAGCAAGCGATGAAGTCCCAGCACGATTTGTATTGGGAGGCGCGTTGCGACAAGTCCCCCACTGCGCCTGGATGCAAGATCTACGACGCCTGAGCGCAGCACGCTGAATTCACGTCATCGAGGCAACGCAATCCATTGCCGTTGGCTGAAATAACAATCCATGGCTATCCTGCTTGGGTTTGTTGTTGACATCCGCTAATCTCCCCGCTTTTAAGCTGCGGGGAGAAAGAGGTCAACTACGAAGATTTTTTCTGATTACTGCTTTGATTGGCTTTTTAATATCCATTGATCATTCAATGGTGAGATTCAATGAAAGACAAAATTGTCGTTCTCGACACGAATGTACTGCTTCACGATCCTGGGGCTCCACATCGCTTTGGAGATTTGAGAGTTGTTATCCCATTGCAAGTGGTTAAAGAAATCGATCGCTTCAAAACTGGTCCGACAGGAAAACAGCTACATCAACTCTCCATGAGCAAAAGCTGTTTTTTGCGAAGACAGCTTTGCAGATGAGGTCTTTTCGGCCTCGATTGCATCGCTTTCATCCCCAGCTTCTATCTCATTTATTTCCTTCAATGTTTTCAAATAAGTAATGCAGCTTTGCCGAATCTCCATCAATTCCCCATAGCAATCTTGGTATCCTGCATTTGCACGCAACTCGTAATCCGGTTTAATCATAGATTCCATGAAAAGGTCTAATGCACGTTGATAGGCAAGTGGGCGCATAATTTTTTCGAATGTCTCAATAAATTACAGCATTAAGCAGCCCACAGAGATGTCCTGATGACTACAGTTTTTCAATGTATAAATACTTAAATCAATTGGCCAATGGGTCGTCACCAAATTGTGCTCTTTGCAACTATCTTGACGCAGCACTATCCAAGCAGAATGGAAGAGCTGTCTCGAGGGTTACTGCGACATAGTGACCAGTTGTCGCGCTCGGGGAGTGTTGGAGCGTTGCTTGGAGCGCGAATACATCGACTCCCCGCTGAACCACATATTTTGTGTTGGTATGCCTCAGTCGGTGTTGATAAACGTTGAAGCTTATTCTTCTTCTCCACTTGCGGCATACATCTCCTATCGCCTTGCGGCTGTATTGGATTGCATGCCCAACCGAGCGGCAGATACGACTGGCTCTCTGGAACGCAGACATTTGCTGCAACGTGCTGGTGAATGACCCATCGGTCCCAAGGGCGGCAAACCAGCGAAGCTTTACCGCCCAGTAGACGTCGAGCTGCCGTTGTTCCCGTTGGCATCAGATAAAGGAGGAACCGATTGTTGATGTTGATGCCACTTCGGTACCGCCAGAAGTAAATACCGGTTTGACCGATGTAACCGATGCTCTGGATGAACGGGTTGAGCCCGCCAGGCCGGTGCCGATTTGTGTACCGAAACCTTCGGTTGAAATGGATTAACCGGCGAATGGCACGAAGGCGTGCGAGGAGTGCGGCAAGCCATACGAGGCCAACACTCGAGGGCGGCCGAAGATGTACTGCAGCACCAACTGCAGGAAAAGTGCTAGTCGTCGGTCATCCGAACCGACAGGTCCAGATCTGGGTTCTTAGCATTTTCCCGTCTCTTGCGGAGCTGCGAGAAGACGGACAACAGTCCTCGGGGGTGAGAGCCCGAGGATCTTTTCACAATTTCCCCCTATGGACCAAGCCGAAATCAATAATTGGCAGACCATCGCCGAAAGCATGGAGGTCAAGGGCAACACTGAGAGCTGGTTCTACCTCCGCGCTCGCGCTATTGCTGATGGCAAGCCAGATCCAATGCCGAATGTTTCAGAACTTATGGGAGGGAGTGCAGCGTCACGGCCGCAGAAACAGTGACGCAGGACAGTCCCGCCGATCCAGTAAGACTCAGGCACAGCAGGCCCCGGGGTCCTCGAGACTTAGACAGGAATGGGATGCGACGAGAAAGGCTTCACGTCCAAATCGATTTCGGCGAACTTAAGACTCAAAAGGCCGGTAAAATTTGCATAGGACTGGCATACCGGTCTCATATCCCTCAATTCACAGCAGCCACCAACCCAGATCATTTTTGAGACTGTTATTGCAGGGGCAACAAAGTCAGTCTGCTCCTCCGATCTGCTGGGGTGGATTTTCTTCCGTTATGGATCCTCCGATCTCAATGGACTCAGTTTTGCGCCTTAGAGATACAAAGTTATCTGCATTAAGGCCCCATGTCTTCAGCTATGGCATTCACTGGAATATTTGGATGTCATGCTAAGGCAGGGCATAGGAGTCTCTGGTTGTGTGCTTGGCGCTAAGAGGCGGCTTGGGCTCTTGATGCGCGAAAGCACATTTGCGCGGAACACCTCTTTAAACCCTGCTGTAAAGAGCTTAATAGTTCTCCATCTTCCCAGCTGAGATGGTCTCATCTTCCTCGAGCGACTCTTGGTACCAAAAAGCAGCTGCATCACAAATTCTCTTTGAGCGCCGCCAAAAAGCTGAATTCATGGTCGCGTAGCAATGTTGTGCTTTGTAATTGGCCTATTCATTGAAGCAATTACAGGTCAAGGCATCGTTAGCCAAGTCACCTTTTGCTTTCTCGGCTGCAACTAATGACTGATTATTCAACTGCTGTTAGTGATTTTGTTGCTGCTACAACTCTATTGTCAGCGGCAGTGACTCACCTCCTTGCCCAGCCGACTGACCTGCTGTTCATTAAAAAGCAGAATTGAAAATGTCAATCGAAGCCCGTTGCCAAGAACAGCTTCGTGTCGCAGACCAAATGTTCATGGATTTCAAATACACGAGGCCCGGCTCTAATGAGTAGGTACGTGCCTTAAATATCCTGAGCTTCTTGGTCAGCATTTGGTCTGATTTCCTTTCACATGAAGAGAGGAAAATGGATATTGCGTTAGCGCTTGAGGCCCAGTCCTAGAGTTTGATCCCATCCCAAGCCCCTCGCATATACAATTTTTTTGAATCAATTAGGTGATGGATGTAACCCATGCACAGCTTGACTTACTATTGTCAAGGCGTTGAAGATTTTGATGATATTGAAAAGGTGTGTCTAAGAACTCTGAAATGGCGTCATTGCTGATTTATCAGCTGAGGAAAATTGTCGCAAGAGTCACATAAATCAACCAGTTAGGTTTAGCTATAGCTGCAACGAGAGATTTGGCAGTATTTCTTGGTTACAGAATGATTATAAAAAATTGTCTACACCGTTAATGTCGCTAGGGCTGAGCTATCAAGGTACCAGCGCGACGTTATAGAAACGGCCTCGCGTTGGACTCAATACAAGCTTTCCCGAGTCAAGCGCTTCTTCCCCCGAGTTCGAAGCCCTAGGAGTCAAGCCAGTCCTGACACGATCTTTGCTAGGTTTCTTAAAAAGATCTACGAGCTTAAGAGAGGTGAGCACCAACAAAAAACGTTTGCTTGAGTGGCTCAGTGCTCCTTTGCTGATAGCGGTCTCCTTGCCTTTGGCCAGCTCTAAAGCAGAGGCAGCAAGAGGTGGTCGCAATGGAGGAAGCAGCTATAGAAAACTACCTAGGCCAAATTATGGAGGAGGTTTACGACGTGGAGGTGGTTATATAAGAAATTATAAATGAAGAGGACTTTGCATTCCGTTTGTAATTTTTGGATTTGGAGGTGGGGGAGGATTATTTAGTTTGCTTATCTTGATGGCAGTTTTAGGGGTTTTTTGAATTTGAGAAGATCTTGATTCACTATGTTTTACATACTCAAGCATTATCACCACTCGTAAAACTCATTGTATTAATAGCTTTTGCACTGTTAGGCCGTTTGTTGTTTTTCACTGGAAGCCAGCAAGCAATGCTGCTTGGCTGTTTGATCTACGTCGATGCAGCTGTCTACTTGCCATTGTGTGTGTTGAGATATTTTGCCAATCGCCGATAGTGAACTTGTACGGTATTTAGATGAGGTCGTAAGCCCTCAATACCTGAGCACGGATGCCTCCAAGCTTTTGCCATGACTCCAGTGCTTCCTTTTTTGTTTTAAAGGGCAACCAGTCGTCTTCCTCTATGCGCCGTTGGATATGAGCTGCGACTCTTTGGGCGACTACGACGTCGCTTTTAAAGCGAACGCTAATGGTGCGGCCGTTAATTTTCAGCTCCATTAGCGATGCGAAAAGCCTCGCGTTTTGATGGGGCAGTGTTCGCTGGCTATCTGGCGTAGGACCGCAGCTGCTCCACAGGTTTTGCGAAACTCTTTGTAGACAGCGAGGTGAGTTTTTAAATCTTGGCAGCTCTTGCGTTTGAGCTCCATTTGGACAGTCCGACGAACTGAGTTAACCCTGGCCATCTTTGAACAGCATTTGAAGTATCAGGTAGCACTTTTTGTCTCTGAAATTCGAAATAACGAGTGCTTACGCTGAGCATTCGCATTGATGTCTCCCGACTATGCTCCGACCTCTTAGACAGCTTCTGGTGCCCATCTCATTTCTTTCTGCCTATCAAATCAGCTTGAAACGTCCTAGTACATAACCAGCAACTGTTTCAGTTGCAGTTCCTTGGAGTTTCCACAGCTGCTTCCGGTGTTTCCAACCAGCACGGTCAAGAGCAATCCCGGCCCAAATTGAT
>QCSJ01000101.1 GCA_003211535.1 Synechococcus sp. AG-670-A05
GATTGCAGCTTTTCAGTCGTGACCAGCTGGGGAGCTGATGGGCCACTGGTGCTTCTATTAGCCGTGAGAGTCCTGGTCTCAGCAGTTCAGCGAAACTATGTACAGCCAGTTCTTCGCCATGACGGTCATAGGGGAGTCGGTTGATTGCGGAATCAATGCCGAACTGACGCACCCGGTCCTCCCCGACACGTCTGTAAAGCACCTCAAGGGTTGGAATCTGATCAATCGAGATGACTGAGCCTTCGTGCTCCATCAAGCTCCGCAAAACGGTACCGAAGATTTCTCCCGCCATGCGTTGCAAGCCTTCACTGGGTTTGCTGCCCAGCTCTTTGTGCTTGTGATCAAACAGTCCCAGATCAACCTGGGCAATTCGACTGGTGGCTACATGGCGGAACACTTCCGACAGCAGCCCCATCTCTAGGCCCCAATCGGATGGAATACGCAGATTCATGGCCAAATCGCTGGTAAAAGCGAATTCACCGGCCAAGGGGTAGCGAAAGGATTGCAGATAACGCAGATAAGGCAGGGGGCCGAAAATCTGTTCGAGGCTGACCAAAAGGGGGCCGACGAACAGGCGAGTGGCACGACCTTGCAGGGCCTGGGTTTCAAGCGAGAGCCTGCTGTAGAAGGCCTTGACGTAGGCAATGCCGTGAGAGCGATCCAGAAGTGGGCGCAACATCCGCTCCGGGTAACCCGAGCCAAAGGTGCGGATGTCGGCGTCGAACAAGCCCACCACTTCAGCGTCCTGACAGGCCACGCCAAGTCCTTGCCAGACCGCCCAGCCCTTGCCGGGGGGACCGGTGACCTCGAGTCCTAAGGCACCCATGGATTCCAGCAGCTCCTTCACCGCTGGGCTATTGGTCCAGTGCACCTGAACCGGAAAGGGCATACCTGCGAAGAAGGCTTCGGCATGGGCCACGTCCTCGGCGCTGCCCGCTGCAAGAGCAATCACGAGGCGATTGAGTCCTTTCAATGACGCCAGGGTGTCGCGGATCAGTGCCAGCGCTGGACGGCTGAACTCGTCCATCAGGCAGGGGATCAATAGCGTCGTTGGCCGCTGGCCCAGCTCGCGGTTGAAGGCAACGGCATCAAGGTTGCCCAGGCTGTAGTCATGAACCGTGGTGATCAGGCTCTGCTGAAAATCCATGCGGTGCTAATTGCGACAACAGTGGATGAGGTCTTGACCCATACCTGAGCGATGTTCAGGAGAACCGACATGCAGGCCTTGAGCGTCGAAACGCTGCAGGGGCTGCTGAAAAACCTCTTCATAGATGATTCTTCCGTTGATGCCGCTTTGCTGTCGTCGCAATTGCTGCAGATTCTGAGTGGTGCGTCAGCAAACAACGATTCGGCCGTCGCGACGGATCTCTGGACAGGCGCTGATACGGTGCTGATCACCTACGCGGACACGGTGGTTGAGCCGGAGGTGCCGGCGTTGCGCAGCCTGCGTCAATTGTTGAACAGCCGGCTGCAGCCTTTTGCGGAGGTCGTTCACGTTCTTCCGTTTCTGACCTCCACCAGTGATGGCGGCTTTGCGGTGGCCAGCCACGACCGGATTGAGTCGCGCTTCGGAGACTGGGTAGATCTCGCGGACCTCGCCAAGGGGCGTCGGCTGATGGCGGACCTCGTGCTTAACCACATCTCAGCTTCCCACCCCTGGGTCAGGCAGTTCCTCCGCAATGAGGAGCCGGGTCGCTCCTGTGTGCTCGAGGCCGCACCAGACCCCTGCTGGGACCAGGTGGTGCGGCCTCGCAGTTCCTCCCTGTTCACACAGCTGAGCGGTTCGGACGGTCCGCGTCAGGTGTGGACCACGTTCGGCCCCGACCAGGTGGATGTCGACTGGCGCAGTCCGGAGGTGCTGATCGGATTCACGCGGCTGCTGGACCGGATGCTCCGCCATGGGGTCCGCTGGGTCCGTCTGGATGCGGTGGGCTTTATTTGGAAGACGCCGGGGACGGGCTGCATCCACCTACCTGAAGCCCATCTCATTGTTGCAGTGCTGCGGCAGCTGATGGAACGCAGCACTGCAGCTGGGGTGGTGGTCACGGAGACGAACGTCCCCGAACAGGAAAATCTCTCGTATCTGGTGAGTGGTCGTGAAGCACACCTGGCCTACAACTTCCCGCTGCCGCCTTTGTTGCTGGAGGCGGCCATCAGTGGCCGTGCCGATCTGTTGAACGGCTGGCTTAGCCGTTGGCCCGCGTTACCGGAGGCCACTGGCCTGTTCAACTTCACCGCCTGCCATGACGGCGTCGGGCTGCGGGCCCTCGAGGGCCTGATGTCAGACCAACGCAGACTGCAGCTGTTGATCGCCTGCGAGCAGCGGGGTGGTCTGATAAGTCATCGCCGCCTTACCAATGGTCAGGAGGCCCCCTACGAGATCAACATCAGCTGGTGGAGTGCCATGGCCGATGGCGGCATTGATCCGGCCTATCTGCAACGGGCACGCTTTCTGATGACCCAGCTGCTGGTGCTGGCTTTGCCCGGGGTGCCGGCCTTTTATCTGCCAGCCCTGTTAGCGACACCCAATGACCTAGGCCGGTTCCGTCGCACTGGACAGCGCAGGGATCTCAACCGTCCGCAGTTCAAGGCGGAGGCCGTCGAGCGGCGACTTCAGGATCCCGACAGCGATGCCACCGCCGTGACCTCGGCGCTGGGCCACGCCCTGCAGGTGCGCCGCGATCAGCCAGCCCTGCATCCTGATGCTGCCATGGAGGTGTTGAGTGCAGGCCGCTCTGATCTGGTGATGCTGCGTCGCCGTGGCGGCGGACAGACCCTGGTGGCGGTTCACAACGTCACCGCCTCGCGGTTGACCCTGCCCTTGGGGCGTCTCGGTGGTCGCTCCGGTCTCGTCTGGACCGATTGTCTGAGCGGATCATCCGAGACCCATGGCTCTCAACTTCAGTTGGAACCTTACGGAGTGCATTGGCTGATTCAGGCATGAGCGACCCCCAGAGCTGCCGTTGGTGGGTGGTCACAGACCTTGATGGCACCCTGATGGACCATCACTACGACTGGTCACCGGCAGCGGCCGTGCTGCGCGCTCTGCAACGGGCGGGTGTTCCTGTGATTCCCTGCACGAGCAAAACGGCGGTGGAGGTGGAGCGTTTCCGTGCTGACGCACAGCTCTCGGATCCCTACATCGTCGAAAATGGAGGTGCCATTCACGGTGAAACGGCAACCGGTGAGGCCTGGGAGGAGGCGCTGGGGCCCTGCTGGTCGGCATTGAAACCCTGCTTGCAGGAGCTGTCTGAGCAGTTGGCCGTACCTCTGCGGGCCCTCGATGAGCTCACGGACGCTGAGGGGGAACGCCTGCTCGGGCTTTCCGGCACGTTGTTGAAGCAGGCGCAACGGCGGCATTGCAGCGTGCCCTTTGTGCCGCCTTCAATGGCGATTCAGCCGCGCCTCGATGCCCTGGCGGCTGCCCAGGGGCTAGCTGTTGTGCGGGGCAACCGGATGTGTCACCTGCTCGGCGCTAACGTCAGCAAAGGGAACGCCCTGACAGCTCTTAAGCAGCGTCTCGGTGAGCCGGATGTGAAGGTGCTGGCTCTTGGGGATTCCCCCAATGATCTGCCCCTGCTGGACGTGGCGGATCTTGCTGTGGTGGTGCCTGGTGCAGATGGTCCCCACCCCCAGTTGTCCGCAGGAGTGCAAAGCGGTCGCTTTGCGCTTGCTCGAGCGGCCCATGCGGAGGGATGGGCAGAGGCGGTGGAACGCTTGTTGCCTGGTAAAGGCACGATATTTCAATAATATCGGTGTAATAGTGTGTAATCTGTGTCAATTAATCAGTGCTCTCCAAAGCAATTCGCCCGCCAGGGAATGGGTGCTGAGGGGTTGCTGGTCGAGGCTCAACAGTCTCTGGCAGCCGAGGCTGTTGATCAGCAGCAGCTGATCGTCGGGTCTAAGGCTCTCTCCAAGGTCCGCCTCCACTGCCAGCCCCAGCTGTAGGGCCCGGGCCCGCATAACGCCCGGCAGGCAGCCACTGCTCAGCGGCGGAGTCCGCCACGGACCTCTCATCTCGTCGCCACGTCTCAGCAGCAGATTGGCGGTGGTGCTGCAGCAGAGCTCGCCCTTGGTGTTCAGCAACAGGGCGTCGTCGCAGCCCTGTTGTGCGGATTCCCGCCTCGCCTGCACTGCCTGACCGTAGGCAAAGGTCTTGCAAAGGCTCAGCACACTGTCGCAGTTGCGGCGCTCCAGGCGACTGACGATCGCGGTGATCGGCTTGAAGCTCGGCTGCCAGGGCTGAAGCGTCAGCCAGAACCGATGACGCCCCGGCAGTGGCGGTGCGACCCCGCGCTGCGGGGATGAACCCCGACTCCAGTTGAGTCGCAGAGCGCCACAACCCTGGTTGGTCAGCCCCCGGTGCACAGCCTCTCGGATCAGCGGTATCAGCTGGTCGCGGTCGGGAGGGGGATCCAGGCCCAGCAGTGCGCTGGCCTCACACCACCGCTGCAGGTGCTCGTCCAGCAGACAAGGTTGACCGTTGCGGATCAACACGGTTTCGAACAGTCCATCGGCCAGTTGCAGGCCCCGGTCATCCAGGGGAAGGCTCAGCTCAGCCGTTGTGCCCCAGCGGCCATCACACCAGGCGATCCCTTCTGTCAAGCCAGGGCCTCCAGCAGGGGCCGTAGCTTCCACATCAGTTCCTCTGCTTCGCCATTGGGGTCGGAGTCAGCAACGATGCCGCAACCGGCATGGGCCCGCAGCCTGCAGTCCTTGCGCAATAGTGAACGGATCAGGATGTTGCTGTCGAAACGACCGTCCCAGTCGATGCGGATCAGAGAACCGCAGTAGGGGCCGCGGCTGGTTGGTTCTAGCTCCTGCAGGCGTTGGCAGGCTCTGAGTTTCGGGGCGCCGCTGATCGAGCCGCCCGGCCAGCAGGCCCGTAGCAGATCCGCCCAGCTGAGCCCCTGTTGCAGCTGACCTTCAACCACAGAGGTTAGGTGGTGAACCGAGCTGTAGCTCTCCAGGCCGAGCAGTTGCGACACCTGGATGGAGCCCGGTCGGCAGACGCGGCCGAGGTCATTGCGAAGCAGATCCACAATCATCACGTTCTCGGCCCGGCAGCTGGACGGCGACAGTGGGCTGATCTGGTTGGATGGTGATGGCAGTGACCTGGGCCGCTGGGTGACCCTCGCCAGCCAGCCCCTGGAGGTGATTCACTGCCGAGGCCTGCCAGGGGATGCGGAAGCCCGCGATCCCTTCACCGCACTGGAACGGCTGGATCCCGGCCACTGGACCGGCTGGCTCAGTTATGAAGCGGCCGCCTGGACGGAACCCGGCAACCCC
>QCSJ01000102.1 GCA_003211535.1 Synechococcus sp. AG-670-A05
ATGCAGTTATTCGATCAGGACCTGACGACCTCCGTGCAGTGGGATCTAGATCTCAGAGTCTGGATTCGACTCCCCAAGGTGATCACCATGCTTCCAGCGCAACTGGTGCAATCGAGTGGCGATCACCTGCTCCGTCAGATCGTCCGCCAGATTTCAAGACGTCTCACCTGGAAGGTGCAGGAGGACTTTCACGCCAGCCATGGGCTCGACTGCCCGCCCCGCAGACGGGCAGCGTTCTGAGGCCGTCGTCAGCGATTCGCCCAGATCTTGTTGACGATCTCCATGCCGCTGACGGCTTGCCAGAGGAAGAGCGTGAGCATTCCCATGTTCAAGCCCACATGAGCCTTGCGCGCGATCAGGTTGCCCCGTTGCATCAGCGGCGACAGGGAGGCTGCCACGGCGATCATCCCCGTCATGGCAAGACCCACTAGCAAGTGCGGCCCGACGAACAGCTTGCCGTTGTTCAGATAGGTGACTGCCATGCCCCCGAGGGTGCCGACGGTCATCACTGCCAAAAGGATGCTTCCCCAGAAGTAATGACGCTGCGCGAACTTGCCCGGCACTAGGGCCTTGCGTTGTTCCGGCGTTCCGGTGCGGGTTTTCTTCGCCTTGATCCCCAGATAGAGGGCCCAGCCACCTGTAGCCAACAGGCCCCATTCGGTGAGGGGGTGCACGAAATTCAAGCTGAAAGGCAAGGTGGCCAGCATTGGTCGAGACTCGCTGTGAGAACAAGGCTAGGAGTCGATGGGCCCGGCCCGCATCAATGGAGAAAATGGCGTTTCCCGGTGAGCAGCATGGCCAGGCCCAGTTCGTCGCAGGCCTTGACCGACTCCTCATCCCGCAGGCTCCCGCCGGGATGAATCACAGCCGTGATTCCATGACTGGCGGCCAGACGCACCGTGTCATCAAACGGGAAGAAGCCATCACTGGCCAGCACGGCTTCCTGGGCTTTCTCCCCCGCCGCCTCCAGGGCAATCCGTGCTGAGCCCACGCGATTCATCTGTCCGGCACCGACGCCAAGACTCTGCCCATCCCTTGCCACAACGATGGCGTTGGAGCGCGCATGCCGCACCAAGCGCCAGGCGAACTCGAGGTCATCACGCTCTTGTGAAGACGGCGGACGCTGGGTGGCCACCGTCCACTGATCAGGAGTGATCGCTTGATCGTCGAGATCCTGCACCAGCAGGCCCCCAAGGATGCTCCGGACATGGTTGGACCCCGCAGCAGCGATCGCATCCGGCGACAACTCCAGCAGTCGGAGATTGGCCTTGGAGGCCAGGATTTCCCTGGCTTCCGGTGAGAAGGACGGCGCCACCACGCATTCCAGGAACAAGCCACTGAGCTCACGGGCCGCAGCGGCCTCCACAGGTCCGTTAATAGCCACGATGCCACCAAACGCACTGACGCGATCCGCATCCAGCGCTCGGGTCAGCGCGGATGCCACAGCTGATCCCACCGCCACACCACAGGGGTTGGTGTGCTTCACCACCACGGCAGCGGGGCCGACCGCATTCGGCCCGTAGCCGAACTCACGCACCGTGGCCAAGGCAGCCTCGAGATCCAGCAGGTTGTTGGTGCTGAGCTCCTTGCCCTGCAGCTGAATCGCACCGCCCCAACCTTGACGGGGATGGCTGAACCAGCGCGCCTTCTGGTGTGGGTTCTCCCCGTAACGCAGGGTCTGGCGCAGTGGCACCGCCTCCAGCCAGGGGCTGGAATCAAGCGCAACCTCGTTAGCAATCCAACGGCTGATGGCGCTGTCGTAGGACGCGGTGTGCTGGAACGCTTCAAGGGCCAGCCGTCGGCGGAGGTCAGCGGGCACACGACCGGCCGACTCCCCCATGGTGGCCAGCACTGCGTTGTACTGATCCGGACTGGTGAGCACCGCAACATCAGCATGATTTTTTGCGGCCGCACGGACCATCGCCGGGCCTCCAATATCGATGTTTTCGATTGCCTGATCCCAGGTGACACCCGGTTTGGCCACCGTTTCCCGGAACGGATAAAGGTTCACCACCACCAGATCAATGTAAGGGATGTCCTGCTGCTCAAGATCGGCCTGATGGGAGGCATCACCACGCTTTGCCAAGATGCCGCCGTGCACCCTTGGGTGCAGCGTCTTCACCCGTCCGCCAAGGATCTCCGGTGCGCCGGTGTGCTCAGACACGCGGGTTACCGGAAGACCGGCTTCCTCCAGGACTTTGGCGGTGCCACCGCTGGAGAGAAGTGCATAACCATGGATGCGATGCAACGCCTCCGCCAGCTGCACAATGCCGTTTTTGTCGGACACGCTGAGCAGCGCGAAAGGAGCCATGGATTTCAAGACGACTGGGTCCTGAGCCAACCTACGCAGCAGAGTTACGGGGGAATGGATGAACAGCCGCCTGGTGTTGCTGCATGGCTGGGGTGCCACGGCCGAGGACCTAGAACCCCTGGGACGATCCCTGGCTGCCTCCATGGATCACGACATGGAGGTGGTTTCTCTGGAGGCTCCCCACCTCCACCACCAGCCACCTTGCCGACAGTGGTATGGACTTTTCCCCGCCGACTGGAATGCCGTACCTGCAGCCGTCGAGGCACTTCAGAAGCGGCTGACAACGATCACCTGTCAAGGAGCACCGATGGAACGCACTGTGCTGCTCGGCTTTTCCCAAGGTGGCGCAATGGCACTCCACAGCGGTTGCAGTCTGCCGCTGGCGGGTGTGATTTCCTGCAGCGGCTACCCCCACCCGGATTGGCAGGTAGCGGAACGACATCCGCCTGTTCTGGCCATGCACGGCCAACAGGACACGATTGTTCCACCAACCGCCCTGGAAGCCATCACCAGACGGCTCCAGTCGGACCGTTGTCAGACCATTTCATTCAACAACGGTCACACCATCCCTGACGAGATGGTGCAACCGATACAGGCTTTTATGAAACGGGCCCTGGAAAAATCCTGACTCAAACGAACGCGTATTCGTACTCTTCCATCTCTTCCCAATCATCGGCGGCCAGATCGAGCCCTTCAAACAGGCTGTCTTCACCGATCGAATCGACGATGGTGCGCAAGGAGGGAAAAAGGAAGTGATTCTCCTCGGCGTACTGAGCGCTGAACAGTCCTTTTTCGCCCCAGAAGAAGCGATCGGTGGTGTGTTCATTGCGCCTTACATTGAGCAACGCAGGAGGCACCAGACCGGCCTCAGCAATAAACCGACGGGCGGCTGTAACGGGCTTATATTCACCGGTTTCCAGGTGATGGGTGGACACATGGGCGAGCACTCTTTGACCCGCCAGACGACGGCGGCTGATGCGCTTACGCTTTTTGGACATGGTCTTGCACCGGTGAAGAATTAGTACGAGAAAAAAGGGGACCGGAGAGGCCGAAACCCTCCGTTATTACCTGAGGCTGGTCGACGCAGAGGCGTCTGCAGACCGCGTCATGAAATGGCAGCGAACAACCCGCAACCATCAAAAGAACACCTACACCAAAGCAATGCCGAAGTCGGCACCCAGCAGAGAAAGCTTCAGCTTCTGCTGTAGCTTTGATCGCATTGAAAATGCAACCTATGCAAGGGTTGGCGGGCGTCTGCTCTTGACGAGCATCACCTCGGTCGATGAATGAATCTTAAGACTTTTCCCAGGATTTTCAAGTCCCCTTAACCCTTGCTCCGCGGCTCCGTGTCAATCCGCCCACCTGGCCCACTGCAGCTGACGGACCGGTTCCTGACCTTTGCGGATCTGCAGCTGGTGCAACTGAACCGCAACCACTGTTTCCAGCATCTCGCCGTCTATGTCAGCCAGGCTGGTGAGAAAAACAAACCACCCCTCGTTCTGATTCGACAGCTCTCGGCCGCAGAACGAACACTTCCCCCGGCCGACGCAGATCCGGAGCTGCGCCGGCCGGCGCAGGAACGCCGCTGGTATCCCCTACGCGATGGGGAACTGATCCTTGGGGCCCTGCGCGCCGATCTTGTCCCTGCAGAGGAGTGGCACCCGCAACGCGACCAACAACTGCGGGATGCCGCGGCCGCCCTGAGTCATGGGCTGGCACGGGATCTCGAATGCCTGCAATTGCGCAGCGCCTTGGATCAACAGCAGACCCAGCTGCGCACCATGGTGCATCAGTTGCGCAATCCCCTCTCAGCACTACGGACCTACGCCCAGTTGCTGCTGCGGCGTCTTGAGAGCAGCAGCGAACATCGACCGCTCGTGGAAGGAATGCTGGCGGAGCAGAACCAGATCAATCGCTACATCAATGCCCTCGACAGCATCGGTCAGCCAGCTCTGAGCGGACGTCAGCCCGAGCCTGCACCATTAATGCTTCCGCCGGACAACTCTGCTGCGAACATCAGCATCAAACAGCAGTTGCTGCCATTGATCGAGCGGGCCAAAGCCATGGCCACGCTGCAAGGCCGGCTCTGGTATGGGCCTGAGATCTGGCCGGCCTGGGCCTCTGAACCCTCACGGGGGGAAGGCACAGCGGAAATCGTGGCCAACCTTCTAGAAAATGCCTTCCGTTACAGCCCACCCGGCACTGCCATCGGATTGAAGCCTCTTCCTGATGGTCTGTGCATCTGGGATGGAGGCCCAGCGATCGACATTGATGAACGGGAGGCGATCTTCCAGGAAGGGGTGCGGGGCCGCCGAGGTCGTGAACGTGCCGGCACCGGGCTTGGGCTCGCCCTGGCCCGTCAGCTGGCGGAAAGTAATGGAGGAAGGCTTGAGCTCTGCGTTGAGCCGTCTCGTCTAGCAGCAGAGCTTCCCGAACAGGGGAATGCTTTCCAGCTCAAATGGCCAGGGCTAAAAGAACCAGAGTAAACGCTTCCGTCAGCACCAGCACGGCGCCGTAACTGTCTCCGGTGTGCCCCCCAAGACGTCGGCCGAGGCCCTCCGCAACCGCCACCGCCACAGGAGCTCCGGCCAGCAGCATGACCGGTGTCTGCAACATGGCCAGAATCAGGAGCAAGGCTGCACTGGGGAAAGCGTCCCAGAGGGGTCGCCCATGGCGCCGATGAAAGCCAGCGGTTCCATCAGGGCGCAGATAATCAAAACGGGCCATCGCCCACAGCGGCGCCACACGGCTCCAGACCCCAGCCATCACCAGTGCGGCTGGTGCTGCGGGACCCAGCTGGATCAAAGCGCCCAGCTGCAGCATCAGCACCATGACCAGGGCGAGGACACCGCTTGCCCCGACACGACTGTCCACCATCGCCTCAAGACAACGCTCCGGGCCCGCCGCTAGACCATCAGCCATGTCCATCAAACCATCGTGGTGCAGCCCGCCGCTGAGCCAGATACCGAGG
>QCSJ01000103.1 GCA_003211535.1 Synechococcus sp. AG-670-A05
TCCAAAGCTGATGTCCGGAAAGCGTTGGGTGGCCTCACTGTGCTCTCCCAGCTTGTCTAGGAAATCCCGGGTGGAGCTGTAGCCATCGAACTCGAAGCGTCGCTCCAGGCAGACCGGACGCTTGCGTTCTTGCCACTGATCCATCGTCGTCGGAGATCCTTCTGAAAACCTAGAGGAGCGCCACCCGCTGGCAGCCCATAAGCCGTGCCGACCACGTCTCGGCGTACGCGCGGTTGGCCGCCTGCTGATCCGGGTCGTCGGTGTCCAATGGATACGGCATGGTCCCGGCGATGGCGCCGTTGGTGACGCAGAACATTGACTTCTGGAAACTGACGCAGATCTGCACATGCACGTCGGTCTGGCCCCGTCCGTTGTCGTCGTACCAGCGGCTGAGCTCGTCGGGCAGATGGCGATACATGTCCTGCATACACAGGCTCGGAGGGATACCGGCCCCCATGCTGGGAATCGGGTCGGCGTACAGGGCTCCATATTTGAAATCGCTGATGTCCGGAGAGATCTGGCGGGCCTGGGCGTTGTATGAAACCGTCCCTAGGAACGGCATCCCGCGGAAGAACACGGCTTCCACATAAGGCACGGCCACATCCACAAGGAAGGTGAGGCCTGCCTCAGGAGGCAGCACCCAGATCTCCTCACCGCCAACGGTCACCTTGTAATTAATCGAATTACCAGCCGCAGCCACCAGACCATCGCGAATGTGATGCACCACATCGTTGACGCAGGTGACCTCCTTGATCGCATAGCGACGGGCCAGGTCGATAAAGATGTCGCTCATCACGCGCCAGAACAGACCGAGGCAGTAGATCGTGGTGAGCGATCGGATCGATTCCGGAGCAAAGCCGGGATAGAGGCGATTGGTGAAGGCCAGCAACGGATCCCGCGCAGCCTTGCGTTGAATGATGCGCTGGCAGGCATCAGCAAACTCCGGCGTGTCGAGGTAGGTATCCAGACCGCCGGTGCCGTGCCAGAACATCGCCTTCTGGCAGTACTCGGCGTACTCGAAATTAATGCGGTCCCCTAGCAGGTGCTGCCACAGCCGCTTCAGGTTGAAGCCCTCATGGAAAAAACGGAATACCGGGAAGGGATTGAGCAGTTGCGTCACCCCCTGGTCCACAAGGTTTTTGCTGTAGGCATCTAGGACGATGCCGTAACTCTCCAGCACATTCACCACCTGGAGCAAGTGGTCCGGCGTGTCCTTGAGCAAGGGTGTGTCGCTGAGCAGGCGACGAATCAATTCGCCCTGATCTGGCAGCAGGGGAGGAGCGACAGCCGTGGGCTTCAAGGTGGTTGTCATGAAAGTCCTCCGCTGATCTGACTCAGGCCTGTGGTGGCTGCTTCACTGAGGTTCGACAGCAATTCCGGCACCAGGCCAAGGGCGAGAACGCCAAGGCTGAGGGCAATGGCAGACACCTGTTCTCGCAAGGCAACACGGTCGAGAATACGGGGATTCACCACCTCGCCGGGAGCGATGGCGAGACGTCCGAAGAAAGCGCGGTTCACCAGCAACAGGAAGTACACCGCAGTGAGACCGGAGCCCACCATCGACAGCAATGTGGCAACCGGGAAGGGTTGAAGGCTGCCGCGGAAGATCAGAAACTCGGAGATGAAGCCCGCCATGCCGGGAATACCGGCGCTCGCCATCACACCGATAATCATCAGAGAGCCGGTCAGCGGCAGTCCCCGTTGGGGATTCAGCAGACCGCGCAGCACATTGAGATCCCGGGTGCCGGTGCGGGCATAGACCACACCAACCAGCAGGAAGAGCACTCCGGAGATCAGGCCGTGGCTGACCATCTGGAACAGGGCACCCATCAGGCCAAGCGGTGTAGCGGCTGCCGCCGCCAACAGCACATAGCCCATGTGGCCAACTGAGCTGTAGGCCACCATCCGTTTCATATCCGTTTGAGCGATCGCAGCCAGGGAGCCGTAGAGCACAGAGATCGCCGCCCAGGCCGCCAACCAGGGGGAGGCCAGTTGCCAAGCCTCCGGGAACAGTCCCAGGCAGAACCGTAGCAATCCATAAGTGCCAAGCTTCAGCAAGACCCCCGCCAGCAGCACCGACACTGGTGTAGAGGCCTCGGTGTGGGCATCCGGCAACCAGGTGTGGAAAGGGAAGAGCGGGATCTTGATGCCGAAGCCGATCAGCAACGCGCCCATCAGCACCAGCTGAGCCGTCATCCCCAGTTCACCGGCCATAATTGGCTTCAGGCTGAAATCCATCGTGCCGCTGACGAACGCCAGCCCTAGGAAGGCCGCCAGGATTAGCACTCCGGACACCGCCGTGACGATCAGAAACTTGGTGGCGGCATAGGCCCGGTTGGCACCACCCCATACCGCGATCAACAGCCACAACGGAATCAGTTCCAGCTCGTAGAAGAGGAAAAACAACAGCAGGTTCTGGGCCAGGAAGGCACCATTGACGGCGCCGCTGATCAACAGCAGCAGGGCGAAGTAGATCCGTGGACGATTCTCAATCGAACGCGAGGCGATGGCGGCCACCAGGCAGAGCACACCGTTCATCAGCACCAGGGGCAGGGACAATCCATCCACCGCCAGTGCGTAATCCAGACCGATCGCATGAACCCAGCGGGCCTGCTCGATCAATTGCAGGCCAGCGTCGGCTGGATCGAAGGGCAGAAGCAAAGCAAAGCTGGCCAGGCATTGAACGGCCAACAGCACGATCGACACCTCGCGAAGCCTGTTGCTGGTCGGGGACCCCGGCCAAAGGATCAGAGCCAGTGCCCCCAGCAAGGGAATCAGGAGCAGCAGGGAAAGCAACATCTCTGGGTGATTAGGTAAGGAACCAGCTCACCGTGGTGAGAAAGAGAACAATGGCCACCAGCACTGTGAGCACATAGGACTGGATTTGTCCGCTGACACTGAGCTTCAATCCCTCGGCGCTCTGCAGCGACAGCCGAGCCACACCATTGAGCAGACCATCCACGATGGTGCGGTCGAACCAGAAGGCTAGTCGTGACACCCGGGCCACCACATTGACGATGGTGACTCGGTAAAAATTCTCGGTGTAGAAGTCATAGGCCAGAAGGTCCTGGAACCAGCGCAACCAGGGGTTGAGAGAACGCGACCAGGCCTTGCTCAACGGCAACAAACCACCGGCCACCAGACCGATCAAACCGCTGCCAACCACAAGGCCAGCTGCCCAGAGCGGGAAGGCCAGAAGACCGTCGAGGGATTCGAGCCGTACCAGCAGCAGTGGCGTGAGCAACACCACCACAGAAAGGGCAACCATCGGCAAGGCCATCTGCCAGTTCACCTCAGCGGAACGCCGCGATTTGATCAGCGGATTGCCGAGGAACACATGACGGAACACCCGAACCAGCCCCAGGGCCGTGAGGGCGTTGGTCAAGAGGAAGACCCCCATGAAAGGAATCGAACGCACGCTCAGCAACTCGATCGACTGGGCCAGGGCCAGGAATCCACCCAGGGGCAGGAAACCCACCAGACCAGCTCCACCCACGACGAAAGCAGTGGTGGTCGCGGGCATCCGACTGCCCAGACCACCCAGCTCGGTGATGTCCTGGCAGTTGGTGGAGGCGATCACGCCACCGATGCTCATCGACAACAACGCCTTCGACACGGCATGGGAGAACAGGAGAAGCAGTGCCAGCACGGGAATCTGCAGCGCAATGGCAATGAAAACCAGGCCTAGATGAGCCGTGGTTGTGTACGACTGCGTGCGCTTGATGTCCACCTGAGCGATGGCCACCAGGGAACCGCCAATGGCACTGATGCTGCCGATCAGCAGCAATACCCCTTCAGCAATCGGAGAGAGCTGCAGGATCGGCATCACCTTGAGCAGGACTATCGCCCCGCAGGTGACGACGACGGAATTGCGCAGGATGGAGGCCGGGTTGGGGCCCTCCATCGCCTCATCCAGCCACAGGTGCATCGGGAACTGAGCACACTTTCCAGTCGGACCCGCGATCAACCCGAGCCCTAGCAAGGTTGCGGCCAGGGGGGACATCGCATCATTAGATGCCCAGGCGTAAAGGTCGTTGAACCCCATCGCACCGGAGTAGCTGCAGAGGGCCACGACACCCATCAGCAGCAGTACGTCACCGACGCGCTTGGTGAGAAAAGCATCCCGAGCCGCGGTCACCACCAGCGGCTGGGCGTACCAGAAGCCCACTAATAGATAAGTCGAGAGGGTGAGCATCTCCAGTAGGAAATAGCTCTGGAAAAGTGAATCGCTGAGCACAACGCCGCTCATAGCCCCCTCGAAGAAACCAAGCAGCGCAAAGAAGCGGGCCAATGCCCACTCCTTATCCATGTAGCCAAGGGAATAAACCTGGGAGAACAAGCTGAGGCCGGTAATCAGCTCCAGGGCCACCAGATTGGTCAGCGAAAGGCTGAAACTTATGTCAAGCTCCAGATCAGCGACGCTGAGCCAGGGGAAGGCCAGGTCCACTGGTCCCGACTGAAAGACCTGCTGGAGGATGAGGCTGCCGTGGCCGAAGGCCAGCAGGGTCAGAAGGATGTTGAGGTAAGCCGCCGGGCGATGGGCATCACGGCGGAACAAACCTGACGCCCAGGGGAGCGATACCAGCATTCCGGCGAATCCATAGAGAGGAATCAGCCAGGCGATCTGGATGGGAAGCGAGAGCTCCTGGTTCAAAACGGCGAGCGGGAGCGGGATCGGGCTGGTCGTTGATTGACCGGCGAATCTAGGGAGGGCACCTGGTTCTGGGAGCTCTTTGTGAACGGCTGTAGTACTGGAGCTGTGGTATCAGAGACGACGTGTTGCACCGCTCAAAAGCAGGGCAGGCTCAACTTCCTGGTGGGGACGAGCAATGATATGAGCAGCCACAAGACCATCTCCGACGCGCTCACATGCATCCGCACCGGCCCGGACGGCGGCGTTCACAGCGCCTGTCTCACCGCGGACCATCACGGTGACGTAACCGCCACCGACGTATTCGCGGCAGATCAGACTGACTTCCGCAGCCTTGGTCATCGCATCAGCCGCCTCGATGGCAGGCACCATGCCGCGAGTCTCAATCATGCCAAGGGCGATGCCCTGAACCGGGCTGGCCGACGATGCCGAGTTGGCCATAGGCCTGGGAACGCTGCCGCTGCCAGCAGAGCCCGACGCTGCACTCCTTCTGGTGGTTGTGGTCGTGGAGCGGCGACGGGTCGCGGTGGGTGCTGG
>QCSJ01000104.1 GCA_003211535.1 Synechococcus sp. AG-670-A05
GGGCTGCTGCGGTGAGATCGCGGCCGTACTTCTCCAGGGATTCGTAGGTGCCCTCCGGGTTTTGGTCTGTCACCGTCTGGTTGCCGCGCACCGCTGTGATGGCCTCTTTGAGGGTTTTGGTGGCCACTCCGGCCTGACTAAGCAGCTGCCGGCCGCAGCGATCATCCTCCGCCAGGGCCAGGAGCAGATGCTCGATGGCGATGAAGCTGTCGCCGAATGCATCCCGCTGCCGTTCGGCGCGGTCGAGGGCCGTGTTCAGGGAGCGGCCGAGAAACACCGATTCGGGTGCCGTGCCGAGGCTGGGAAGGCGTTGCAGATGGACTTCAACACTGGCTTCGAAGCTGTTGGTGTCGACGCCGGTTTTATTGAGGATCCGCTCCGACAATCCGTTCTGGCGCAGCAGCGCCAGCAGCAGATGTTCCGTTTCCAGCTGCTGATGTCTTGAGGTCTGGGCCAGTTGCTGGGCTGCGACGACGGCGGCCCAGGCTTGTTCGGTGAACTGCTCCGCCGTGGGTTGCATCTCTGGTGCATTTCAAACTGTCTTCACCGTATGGGGATTGTTCTGCCTTCAGTGGGGGGCAAACCGATGCCTTTAGATGGGTCCCCACGCCAGGGGTCGGCAAACCGGATCGGCTTTTTATAGTCCGCCGAGCCACTGATCCTGCATGTCTGATTCCCAGCTCGTGCAAACCCTGGTGTTGCTAGGGCTCGAGTTATCGGCCAGCGCCGGTGGAGAGCTGGAGCGCAGCTGCTGGATGGTGGTGCATGAATACCATCACGGCGTGAAGCCAAGCGAATACGACATCCGCGAGATCGACGAGGAGCTTTACCTGGCGGTACTTAACGCCGCGCGATCAGCCCAGTAACGGGCGGATCAGGGCAAGATTGGGCTTCTTGGCCGCAATCGTTTCGCGCATTTCTTTCGGTAATAGCGCTTCGAGGATGTCTTGCTTTCTCATCTCCTTGGCCAGTCGTTCCCGAAAAGCTTCGAACAACTTGAGGTACAGATCCGCTTCGGCGGGTTGGAAGGTCACCACCTCCAGCACCTGTTTGACGTGGAGGTAGGTCGTCGTCCAGCTGATCAATTCATCGAGCGTGCTCAGACCCAGGGGGTTCTCAGAAAGGCTCATTCGCCGAACCCTTGAGTCCTGGCCTACGGCGTCAGACCTCTCAACTGGCCATCGAGCAATTTCTTGCGCTCTCTGTCGCTACCGACGTGGGGGGCGATTTCGACACCAGTCTTCTGCATCGCCTCCAGGGCTAAGCGTTCCTCTGGCGATCCGGTGTTGCAGCGAAGGTAGGTCTCCACTGTTGATGCCGCCTCCTCATCCCGGGCGAAGTAGACGGTTCCGGGTCCACGACGCACTCCGGTGAGCTGTTTCTGGCGTCGGCGTTGCTGAACATGGGCCCAGAGCCGGCCCTGATTGGCCGTCATGAAGGCTTTGAGGTCAGGTTCATCGGTGTCTTCAGCGAGAGCCATGCTCGTGCCGTCCACAAAATCACTGAGCAAAATGACAACTGCCATCAGGAGGATGGTGAGTGAAAGGAGCGCCTGATCCGGCTTTTTGAGAACCAGTAATGAATTGTGGAATCCTGGTGATCCTGGGCCAGATCGTGTTCGGTTATCGAAAAACCAAGGCTGCGAGCCAGGTCCATTAGTTGCCGGTCGCTGTTGCAGGCTGCTGCTTCGCGTCGCAGCGGGCCATGACGCTCTACCGCCCTCAGAAAATCGCTGAGCGCTTCGCGGCTCATCGCTTCACCAGCCCAGTTCAGCCTGCAGTTCCACATAGGTGGCCACAGCGATAATCTCGTCTTCGCTGAGCTTTCCCTCGTAGGACGGCATGGCGTTTTTTCCCGCTTCGATCTGGTGTTCAATCGCCTCGAGAGGATCCTGTTGATACTCCTCGAGATGGGCATTGAGATCGCGGATTTTCAGGCTTCGATTGGCCCGGATCACGTTGCCGCCGCCCATGTGGCAAGCCGCGCAGTTGCTGCTGAAGATCTGTTCCCCTTGCTCGATGAAGGCATTGTCCAGTGCTAGAGCTGGGGTGGGAAGCAGCACCGGCCCTATCAGGGCAATCAGCAGAAACAATAGGCCGGCTAATCGCACCATGGATGTTGGTTGGTTACTCCAAGCTATCGATCGCATCCCAGGAATGAAAGAACCCCGAACCGTGGTGAAACACGCTTCAGGGTTGAAAGACCTCTAAGTTTTAAGAGGTGAACAAATGGCCAGTTGATCACTCAACGATCACTTTGCCGACCATGCCAGCACCGCGGTGGGGTTCGCAGTAGTAATCAAAGCTGCCGGCTTCGGAGAAGGTCTCTTCCCAGGACTCGCCTGGGTTGAAGGCCAGGTCGCCGTGGCTGTATTCATCATGACCCTCGAACACAGCGTTGTGGGGGGCCAGTTTGTTGTTGATGAACTTGACGGTGTCACCAGCCTTAATGGTCACGGTGGAGGGCTCGAAGGCCAGCATGCCGGCGTCGGTGCCGAGCTTGACTTCAACGGTGGCAGCCTGTGCAGATCCGACGTTCAGGCCGATCAGAATCAGAAGGGCGCAACAGGCAGCTGCGAGGGTGCGTAGGACGGAGCGCATGAAAGAGCTTTGTCTATACAAAGAGATTACGCGCAAATCGGGGCTTGCCGCGGTTGGGAAGGCCGGAATCGCTAAGAACTGTTTCCAAGGTTGGGGCATGACTGATGCCCCCGAAGCGTTCCGGCTGGCTGACCGGCTCATGGATGAAATGGCGTTGGCGGATGCTGAAGCGATCCCAGGCATTCACCTCGATCGGCAGGATCTGGATCAGCGTTTCGATCAGCAAGGGCCAGAGGGGGATCCCCGGTGTCCGCCCCACACCTCGCCAGCGGCAGAGCGTGGCCACGGCGTCGTCGACGCCAATGACCGGCTGTCCCATCACCACCCGCCGCAGGGCACCCTGGCCAGGCTCACTGTTTGGTTCATGGGGCCGTGTTGCGAACTGACCACAAATGCGGGCGATGTCTTCCGCATGGATGAAATGGAAGCTGGCGTCGGCGCGCAGCCAGCGGGCCAGCCATAGCCACCGACTCGCTTCAGCCAGTCCTTCGGTGAGGTAGCTGGTCGGGAAGGGGCTGGTGCCGTCCACACGCCCTCCGAACACCAGGGTTGGAAACACCGCAATGATCTTGTCTGACAGTGGATGCTTCTCCAGTTGCTCCAGGCAGCGGGCCTTGGTCTGGATGTATTCGGTGCCATAGGCCAGGGCCTCCGGCAGCGGCCTCAGGTCACGATCCAGAATGCTGGCCGTTGAGAAATAGATGATCTGCTCCATCACAAGGGGGTTGAGCAGTTGCAGCAGTCGCTTCACGGCCACCACATTCACCTGCTCCGCTCGTTTCGGATCTCCCCATGCCGTGGCGGTGTGGATTACCCGGTTCACCGTTGCCAGTTCCGCCACGAAGCGATCGGCGTCCCGCAGGTCACCAACCAACAGCCGGATCCGGGGATGGTCTACGGGAACTGCCGTGAGTTTGGACGGGTCCCTTAGCCAGAGCAGCAATTCCGCATCGGAGTGCTGCAGCAGCCAGTGGCAGAGGTACTGCCCGACGCAACCACTTGCGCCGGTAATCAGAATCCGCGTCAAACGATGGCCCCGAGGCGGTCCATCACGCTCTTGCCGGAGCGGAAGAAGGCTGCTCCATTCTCCTCAGGGGTTCCAGGCAGGATGCCGTGGCCCAGGTTGAGGATGTGCTTGCGGCCCCGGGCCTTGCGCACGCAGTCGTCAATGCGAGCCTCGATGGCCTGCGGGGTGCCGAACAGCAGACCAGGATCCACATTGCCCTGTACACCGATGTGTTGTGGAATGCGAGACAGAGCTTCGGCCATGTCCACGGTCCAGTCGAGCGAAATGATGTCCACCCCCGTGGCGGCCATCCGTTCGAGCACGCCGGCACTGCCTGAGATGTAGAGAATGAAGGGGGTGTCGGGATGGGTCCGTTTGACCAGGTCCACCACCTTTTTCTGATATGGAGCGGCGAAGGTGTCGTAATCGGCAGGACTCAGTTGTCCGGCCCAGGAGTCGAACATCTGCACGACCTGGGCACCGGAATCAATTTGATAGCGGAGGTAGTTGGCGATCGACTCGGCGAAGTGGTCGAGAAGTTTGTGCAGCAGCTCCGGTTCGCGGAAGGCCATGGCCTTGATCACCGCGTAGTTCTTGCTGCTTTTGCCTTCCACCACATAGGCGGCCAGGGTCCAGGGTGCGCCGACGAAACCCAGCACGGCGGCTTCATTTTCGACGCTCTGGCGCAGACGACCCAGCACCTCACCAACGAAGGGCATGGAGGCGGCGGGATCTAGGGGGCGCAGGGCATTTACCTGATCCATCGAGCGGATCGGATCACCGATCTGCGGTCCTTTGCTCTCGATGATGTCGAAATCGATGCCCATCCCCGGCAGCGGCGTGAGGATGTCGGAAAACAGAATCACGCCGTCAGGTTTGAAGGCGTGAAACGGCTGCATGGAGATCTTGTAGGAGAGATCGGGGTTCTCCGAGCGTTCGCGGAAGCTGGGGTACTTTTCGCGCAGATCCCGGTAGATCTTCATGTAGCGCCCGGCCTGACGCATCATCCACACTGGAGGACGCTCCACCGCTTCACCGCGGGCTGCACGCAGAAGCAGGGGCAGAGTGTCGCTCATCAAGCCGAAATCAGGTAAGCCGGAAACCTACCTGAGTTCTGAGTTCGGCTAGTTGGTACCAGCCGTTTCGTCATCTGCTTTGTCACAGGTTGATGCCGATGCCGGTTGGAGGCTGCGCTTGGGGTCGTGACTGAACACCACGAGGCTGAGGGCCGGCAGGTAGAGATCCAGGGAGTTCTCATAGCCGTGGATGCTCCATTCATCCGTCGGCTTGCCGCCCATGTTGCCGAGGTTGCTGCCGCCGTAACGGGCTGCATCGGTGTTGAAGATCTCCTTGTAAAAGCCCGCCAGTGGTACACCAACGCGATAATGGGAATGGCTCTGCGGTGTGAAGTTGGCCACCACCACAAGCCACGAGCCACTGCTGCTTTCACGCCGCATGAAACTGATCACGGAGTGGCGGTTGTCGTTGCAATCAATCCACTGGAATCCGTACTGGTCGAAGTCATCGCGCCAGAGGGCTGGCTCAGCTTTGTACAATTTGTTGAGATCATCCACC
>QCSJ01000105.1 GCA_003211535.1 Synechococcus sp. AG-670-A05
GCCCCCAAGCCTTAAGCAAATTTCTAGTGCACCCAAACCAAACAGAAACGTCCCACCAAGCAGAGCAAGCTCCTTAGGGTTTTGAGCCATTGGAAGAAGGGCAGAGCCCACCAGCAACGCACCAAAAAATCTAAAGGGAATCTGTAGCTCCAACATTTAGGAGGATTACGATTTGGTCATCGTCGCACGCTGTCTTTACCCAACTTCATGAAATAGGCTTAATAACCTACTTTTACCAGCGAGTTCCGCAACAATTCTAAATATTCTAGGAAAATCAAAAGCCCCTCCTGAGCAGGGCCTTAGGTCATCGTGAGTAGGAAACGCCTCTGTAGACGAATAGTGGCCTCGTCACGGGAGGTGCTGCCAGTGATGCTTCCAGTCGTTGAACCAAAGCTTCGGTTTTTGCAGCTTTACGACAACGTAGGAAAGCAGCTCCGCTGTAATAAAGGGAAATTATCAACGTGACTCACTTGGCGTAAGAAGCGCTACGAAAGGTCAGTGTTACGTGCACCTGTGCAGGAGCGGCAGAAGCGCGAGCCTAATAAGACTTTCCTCGATACTGAAGTTCAACAATCGGTTGAACCAAAGACAGCTTCGATCCGATTTCGTAGCTGCTGCCGAGATAGGTCGAGGTCATTTGAGGTTCCTCAAAAATCCAGGTCCCCGTTCTATGGCCTGGCTCGTCTGCGACTCCTGCGAAGAAAGGTGAACGTTGTTGGCAGCGGTTGCTACACGTGCCTCAGAGGGGACGCGTCAACCCCTGCGTAGTTCAAGTGATACAACCTCTATGGCTTACGGGCTGATTAACTGACTAATCGGCTAATCGGAAGTTTGAGCTGGCATCGGAAGTGAGGTGGCCACGAGCAAAGCAATGGCCATGTCCGCTGCCGCCACAAGCATCTTGACCTGAAGGCTCATCCATTTGCGTCCGCCGTCTTGATCTTGTAGTGCTCAGAGCCAAGAGAGGCATGCCAGTGCTTAGGAAGAGCATGAGAAGGTCTTGGGCACCGAGGGCCATCAGATCGCGCAACAAAGCTTCGTAAATTAATGTATCGAGATTCGTGTGAATTCGCACTGGGTTGTTTCTCCAGGGCTGTGAAGGTACAGCTACAGCGCTCTCTTTCTCCAATGACATACCCGTTCGACGCCACGATGATTGATCAGGAGAAGGGTTTTCGCCTGACGGCTGTCTCCACCTCACAGTCAAAGCAAGAGCCTGAGCCTTTGAAGCTCAGCGAATCAGAGCTGACCACGGTCCTCTTTGAACATCCGATCTTGGGCTCCCTAGCGGACTATTCAAATAGCCGACTAATCGGGCAGGAGGCCATCAGATCGCGCTACAAAACGCCGATTTCCTCTCGGTGACGCGAGTCGAGCGATCGCCCTAGTGTTATTAGCCTTTGGAGGTTGCATGCTCCCTCAATTCGGTTTAATGCTTGGGCAGCTAGAAATCAGCAACATTACCGCCGCTGTTCTGGTGGTCGTGGCTCTTGTTTTTCTTGGCAGTTTTGCGGTGGTCTCGCTTCAGACCGGTGAGCTGATCAAGCCACCCAAACAATGAGATGAAATGGTGATTCACCCTTTTGATCTGGCCTGATGCCTTCTCTGATTGTTGTGATGGGTCTGGTTATGGGCCAGGCAGAGCCGGTGCGCTTCCTCCCGGACGACGCCGAGGTGTCCTGCCAAGCAATTCTCCCCCAATGTTTTCGCAGGTCGGACTGGGCGAATCTCTGTGCCACTCAGCCTGAGATCAAGGTGTCATTCGCGAAAGCTTGTCGTGAGGCAGTGAAGTCCTGTCGATGACGCTGGCAACAGCTATCTGGAATATGGGCTGGTTAGCTGAATAACTGGCTAATCGGAAGTTTGAGATGGCATTGGCAGTGATGTTGCCACTAGCAGTGCGATGGCAATGTCCGCTACTGCCACGAACAGCTCGACTTGAAGGCTCATTCCTTTGCGTCCGCCGTAGTGATCTTGTAAATGTTCAGCGCGAAGAGAGCCATGCCGGAGCTGAGGAAGAGCACGAGCAGGTCTTGGGTACCGAAGGCCATCAGATTGCGTTACATAAATTTATGAAGTATTGTAATGGAGACTTAGAGCTACGCAACTTTCTCTTGCATCACCTGAGGCGCAAGACAGAAAGAAGACGTTTCAGCAGGGGGTGAGAGCCCTATTCTTTACCGCCATGACCTACCCGTTCGGAGCCACGAAGACTGATCTGGAGAAGGCCTTACGCCTGACTGCTGCCACCACCTCTCAGTCAAAGCAAGAGCCTGAGCCTCTGAAGCTCAGCGAATCAGAGCTGGCCACGGTCCTCTTTGAACACCCGATCCTGGGATCCCTAGCTGATTATCCAAATAGCCGCCTCATCGGATAGCTGGCTAATCGACTAGCTGCTTAACGAGTTGGATTCTTGTACTGCCTGGCCGATGAATGCAGGATCAATCGAGCACCTCGTATAGCCGTTCTCCCTATGCCACCGGAACTCATAGCTATTGCTGCCAGCAACGGCGAAAACCTCAAGCTGGCCGAACGCTGCGTCAACGCCGCCAGCAAACGCCAAGCCCATGCCGAGCTGATCGATCTCACCGATCTGAGCCTTCCCCTATACACCCCCCGAGTCCAGGCAGCTGGGGCAGGGGCGGATCTCCTCAGTTTGAGGGATCGCCTACACGCGTCCCCCCGCTGGATGATCTGTGCACCGGAATACAACGGTTCGATCCCACCGGTACTTAGCAACGCCATTGCTTGGCTCTCCGTGCTGGATGACGATTTCAGGAGCCTGTTCAACGGCCGCCCGATCGCGATTGGCACCCACTCCGGTGGCGGTGGCATGGAAGTGCTGATTTCCATGCGGATTCAACTCACTCATCTGGGGGCAGACGTCATTGGCCGGCAGCTCCTCAGCAACTTCAGCAAACCAGCCAAAGACGAAAGCATCGATGATGTCGTATACCGTCTTTTGCAACGCCAACCGCTCGAGCTGTTATGACTCACTTGGGCCTCAGACATTGTGCATTTCTTGCTAAACAGTATTAGCTGCCAATTCATATTGTCTGCCAATGCGGAATGCAGCTCCCTCCGCAGGGCGCCAAGGCCCTATTGAAGTGGGGCTGAGGACACGAGAAGGACGCTGTCCCTCCCAAGCGATGCAACCTCAAAATTAATAAGTTCGTCGCGCTACGGAACGTCTTGGCGAACGCACCAAGTCTCTTCGGGATTTCGTTGCAAAGAACAGTGCCTCCCGCGATCGCTCACGCCGGAGAAGGAGTTCTGCCAACACTCGGATCGCTCTTCCGAGGTCGTCGCGTATGAATGAACTCCCCATGTCCATGCACGACAAATATGAGGCCAAGCAACGCGATCGGCAACGCATCATTTAGTCATTTTTGAATTCCAGAAAATCTCCCGTGAAAGGCTGTGAATCTGGTGATGAAAAACACGGACAATAGAGCTGCTATCTGAACAAGTCAGTACACGTCTAGCTTTTCGCTCCAGCTGCTTTTCGATCCACTACGCCAATGCGAATTTTCAGCCAAGGTTGGCAATGTGCATTGGCAGGCAATTCAGAGCTCTGTTCCTGCTCCCCATAAGGGCTTAGTTGGGCGCCATCCCTGGTGCTGCGACGACTTCCACATCTGCTCAGCTGAGTCTTTCTGGAGGTGGCGTCGTTCCTTCAGCAGAGGTGGCCCATCGGGCATCGCTCGACCACGGTCGATGAAAACCTTTGGATCCCTGACCCAAGCAGATTTATCTCTTTGAACCCGCCATACCCAGTGGTCGTTGGCGTTGATCAATCATTCTTCTCTCATCAGGCCACCTCAGGACACAAGCCGATTTCGCGCTCTCGTCTGACCAGCCCTTGCTGGCAGCGTTTGGTGAGGTGATCACCGTCAGGCAGCAAACGCCTCCGCAGTTGGCAAGTCAGCAGGGTGTGGCAATGCGCGTCGCTCGTGTATCCGAAGTGCTGGCAGGTCATGCAAACCTTTGCGCACCTCGATTTCTTCAGCTCGCGCTCCCCGACAAAGTCCCAGGCCTCATCTGACATCGAAATCCCTTGAATAGTGCAGCTGTACTATTCGTACTCGTCATCAATTTGCAAGAGTTCGTCTCAGCCGGCTGCCCTTTCAGTGATTCGCCGCACCTTTTAAGCAGGCATTCCCATTGCTGCGCCAATGGTTCCGTAACCCTGTCCTTCTGCTCGCATATGCAAGACCTGAGCTGCCTGCTGCGGGGTGTACGTGAGCTTCCATCCGAACTTCACTCCACGGCTCTGGGCAACAGATCGACCCTCGGCAGCGCGCTTCTTAATCGACCTCAGCTCCATCTCAGCGGCATAACCCATCACTCCGACGATCAGCTTCACCAGCTCCTCCGGCATGGATGAGGTGTCGAGGCGTTTGTCGAGGGTTTTGACGTGAACGCCTCTCTCGATAAGGCCATTGACCTGAACAAGCATCTCGACCATCAAGCGGCCCAGGCGATCGAGCTCGTGGAAGACGAGGGTGTCGCCCTCCCGCAAAGCGTCCAAGCAACGAGAAAGTTCTGGCCGATCGCCATATGCCGTAGTTCCGGTGATCTGGTCGCCGTAGATCCGATCGCAGCCAGCATCGCGGAGCGATTGTTGCCGCCGTTCGCTGTCTTGCTCGGTGGTTGAGGTACGCCAGTATCCAAAAGCAGCTATTTAGGTCTGCCGTTTATCTGTCACTAACTGAACGCAGTTCAGCAGGTACTTTTGGCAGGGTCAATTCCCAGTGACGGCGGTTTTCGGATTGCCCAGTCATTTATTGAGATTCTGACAGACCTCCTGCAAACGAAATTGGGCAAAAAAACGGCCCAGAGGGCCGAGGGGTCGACTACTAATGGTTTTGATCCAAGCACGTCACAATGGATCTTGCTTTGACGTCATTTGAGCAATGGATTTGAAACATTGCCGAGGTCTACGCCG
>QCSJ01000106.1 GCA_003211535.1 Synechococcus sp. AG-670-A05
GGGTTTGCCTGGGCTTGCTGGCCCTATTGGTGCGTGTTGTGGTTACCACCCCATGGCCCCTGCCTGGCCCCGCTGCCGTCGGTGAGGAAGCCACCGCCCGCATCGGTGAGCACCTGTTCACCGATTACCTGTTGCCCTTCGAGGTGGCGTCTGTGCTGCTGCTCATGGCGATGATCGGTGCCATCGTTCTGGCCCGCCGTGATGTGTTGGCGACCGATGTTGTCACCGGTGAAGTTGTTGACCAGGGCCTGATCGAAAAATCCCGCACGCCGCTGTTGGTTGAGCGGCCCTCTACCTGACACCTGAAAGATGACCGAGCTTCTGTCCCAATTCCCTTCGCTTCAGGCTTTTCTGCTGTTAGCAGCGATGTTGTTCTGCATCGGCGTCTGGGGTTTGATCAACAGCCGCAATGCCGTGCGTGTGCTGATGAGCATTGAGTTGATGCTCAATGCCGTAAATATAAACTTAATGGCTTTTTCGTCATACGTGGATGGCGATCTGATCCGCGGTCAGGTGTTCACCGTTTTTGTCATCACCGTGGCTGCTGCCGAGGCTGCTGTGGGTCTGGCCATCCTGCTGTCGCTTTATCGCAACAGGGTTACCGTCGATATGGAACAGTTCAATCTGCTCCGCTGGTAACCATCCACAGGGGCCATGCGTCTCGATCGGGTCTGGGTGATCTATCGGGCTGATAGCCAGCCTGCCCAGCGTGAAGCTCGTCAATGTGCCAAGGAGCTGAAGGCTTTCGGTAGTGAGGTGACCACCGCCATGTCCGGGGCCCGCGTCAACCCATTCCCCGGTCTGCTGGCCACCCAGGAGCAACTGCCGGATCTGGCGGTTGTTCTTGGCGGGGATGGCACGGTCCTAGGTGCGGCCCGCCACTTGGCGGTCCATGACATCCCCATCCTCAGCATCAATGTGGGTGGCCATCTCGGCTTTCTCACCCATGACCGCCGTGTGCTGCGGGGGGATGAGATCTGGCAGCGGCTTGTCAAAGACCAGTACGCCATGGAGCGTCGGATGATGCTTCAGGCCATGGTGGATCGCCGCAGCGCTGAGGAACGGGCGAACGCACAGGCGCCTCTGCAGCAGCCCGATATTGAAGACGATGAAGAGCATCACTGGGCTCTCAACGACTTCTATCTGCGCGCATATCGCGACGAGATTTCACCCACCTGCACCCTTGAATTGGAAATTGATGGGGAGGTGGTGGACCAGATCCGCGGCGATGGATTGATCCTTGCAACGCCCACCGGTTCCACTGGCTACGCCCTGGCTGCAGGGGGACCGATCTTGCATCCGGGCATCGACGCCATCGTGGTGGCTCCGATCTGCCCGATGAGCCTGTCCAGCCGAACGGTGGTGGTGCCACCGCGGGCGCGACTGGTGATCTGGCCCCTGGGGGCAGGGGATCACCGGATCAAACTTTGGAAAGACGGCGTTGGCTGCACAGTGCTGGAGCCGGGTGAATGCTGTGTGGTCCAACAGGCTCGTCACCACGCCCAGATGGTGCAGCTGAACCAAAGCCCCTCGTATTACCGAACCGTGGCCTCCAAGCTGCATTGGGCTGGAAGCCTTACAGCAGCCCAGCCGTCCCAAAACTGAGTGATTCATGGCTCTCGAAATTGAACGACGCTTTCTCCTGACCGGTGAGGGTTGGCGATCGCTGGCCGGTGAGGCCCAGTCCCTTCGCCAGGGCTATCTGGCCGCCAGCGCCGACGGCGTGACGGTGCGGATCCGTCTGCGTGGGGCTGAGGCCGCCTGGCTGACCCTCAAGTCGGCAGTTGATGCCGTTGGGCTAGTACGTCACGAATTCGAATACGCCATCCCGGTTTCAGATGCCGAGTCGCTGTGGACCCTGGCTCCCCATCGTGTTGAGAAGACGCGCTTTGCCCTTTCGCTGGCCGGTGGAGACTGGGTCGTGGATCAATTCGCAGCACGCAACGGCCCGTTGCTGCTGGCGGAGGTGGAGCTGCCCTCTGCGCAAACGCCTGTTGAAATTCCGTCTTGGTGTGGGCGCGAGATCACTGGAGATGGTCGCTGGTCCAATGCGGCACTGGCCCAGCGGCCCCTCCAGGATTGGCCACGGGAGGAGCGTCAGGCATTCGGCTTTACCTGAGCAACTATGGAATTTTTTTTTGATTTGCTTTAGGTTTGAAAGGCATGACGCCTCGCCGATGGTGGGCCTTTACGACCAAGACGGAATGCTCCGCTTCGTCGGTTCCAGCTTGGAGGCTTGCGTCGAATACGCCAAGTTGTTCAGGATTCAGCTGTCCCCCAGCTCACTGCAGGACCTCCCCGAGCCGGCTCAGCCGGGGGTGATCATTCGGGGCCGTCGGCATCTGGAAGGGCACAGCAGTTGAAGCCATCCCGGCAGATCTTGCCATTGTCCATCGCCCAGTTCAGCAGGGCTACTCGGTTTTTGGAGCCGGTCTTGGTGAATACGTTGCTGACGTGGTTATCCACCGTGCGCTTGCTGATGGTGAGCCGATCCGCAATCTCTTGATTGGTGAGCCCCTCGGCCACCAATTCGATGATCTCAATCTCCCTTGCCGAGAGGGAAATGTTGAGGGGATCGCTTGGATCGCCGGTGGTCATGGCCCTCAGCCCCCTTTCGAGTCATGTTAATCCCGTCAGAAGATCTGATCCTGCATAGTGGGCCCCATTGACAGTTCAGGGTTTGACGACGGCGCTCCAACGCGCGATTGCGTCCGGTCAGCAGGTAATCACAGCGGAGGTGATGCCCCCGCGGGGGGGTGACCCCTCCCACACGCTGACCATGGCGAACCATCTCAGGGGTCGGGTGCATGCGATCAACGTCACGGACGGCAGTCGTGCGGTGATGCGCATGAGCAGCCTTGCGGTTTGTCGTTTGCTGTTGGATCGAGGCCTAGAACCTGTGCTGCAGCTGGCGTGTCGGGATCGCAATCGTCTGGCGCTGCAGGCGGATCTGCTGGGAGCCCACGCCCTCGGTATTCACAATTTGCTCTGTCTGACCGGAGATCCCGTGCGGGCTGGCGATCAAGCGGATGCCCGCACGGTGAATGAGTTCGAGTCGGTGAAGTTGCTGCGTCAGGTGATGGCCTTCAATCAAGGGAAGGATCCGGTCAAGGACGACTTGCCGGATGGTGCGACGCAACTGTTCGCCGGTTGTGCCGCGGATCCTCAGTCCCGTAGCTGGAGTGGTCTGCAACGCCGCGTGCAACGCAAACAGGCTGCCGGTGCTCGCTTTGTACAGACCCAGATGGTGATGGATCCTGCGGCACTGGAGCGATTTCAGGTTGAGTTGGCGGGTCCCCTGAACCTGCCTGTGTTGGCGGGTGTGTTTCTGCTCAAGTCAGCCAAGAATGCTCGCTTCATCAACCGCGTCGTGCCGGGGGCATGCATCCCGGAGACCCTGATCGATCGGCTGGAGTCGGCAGACAATCCAGCCTTGGAGGGTGTGGCGATCGCGGCGGAACAGGTGAATCGTTACCTGGGGATAGTCCAGGGTGTTCACCTGATGGCCATCAAAGCCGAGGAACGGATTCCGTTGGTGCTGGATCAGGCCGGCGTCAGCTTGCTGCCTGGGTGAGTTCCGTACCCAGCAGTTCCGCCATCGCCTTCTGCTGTGGTGAGGGCTCTACCAAGTCCTGGCGGCGTGCATCGGTGATCAGCCAGTCGAGTGCTGCCTCCTGGAGGTCGAAGTGGTCGCCGTCCTTGCCCACGCAGTAGCGGCCGAAAACGAGTTTTTCAACGAGTTGCACCCCAGCGCCGATGCGGGAGTAGTCGAAGATGATTGAGTTGTCGATCACGGCTCCCTCACAGATGTGGCAGCTGGGGCCGATCATGGTCGGACCAACAATCGTGGCTCCGTCTTCGATCTTGGTCATGCCACCCACGTAGACGGGTCCGCTGACGTTGATCTTGTCCCAGTTAGCGGCCACGTTCAGGCCGGTGTAGACCCCGGGTTGAATTTTCTTTCCGGGAATACCCACCTGGCGAGCATCCCCCAGCAAAACGCTGCGGATGGCCTGCCAGTAATCGGGCACCTTGCCGATGTCCACCCATTCGAAATCCATGGGAATGGCATAGAAGGAGGCCCCCAGTTCCGCCAGTCTGGGGAACAGGTCGGAGCCGATGTCAAACGAGACACCGGAGGGGATGTGCTCGAAAATCCCCGGTTCGAAGATGTAGATGCCGGTGTTGATCGTGTCGCTCAGGGCCTCTTCGATCTTGGGTTTCTCCTGGAAATGGGAGATTCGATCCTGTTCATCGGTGACCACGACGCCGTAACTGCTCACCTGCTCCTTGGGAACGCGTTTGGTGACGAGGCTGGCGAGGGCTCCCTTTTCCCGGTGGCGGCGCACCGCTTCGGTCAGGTCAAGATCGATTAGCGCGTCTCCGCAAAGCACCACGAAGGTGTCGTCAAAAAAGTTCTGGAAGTCCTGGATTTTCTTCAGGCCACCGGCGGAACCCAAGGCGCTGCCGATCAGTTCGCCGTCTTCGATCCGCCCCTCGAAGCTGTAAGCGATTTCCACGCCGAAGCGCTGCCCATCGCGGAAGTAATTCTCGATCTCCTCTGCCAGGTGGGAGACGTTCACCATCACCTCGTTGAAGCCATGCTCCTTGAGCAGCTCGAGCAGAAACTCCATCACTGGTTTCTGCAGGATGGGGATCATCGGTTTGGGGATCACATGGGTGATCGGCTGAACCCTCGTTCCTTTTCCGGCCGCCAGGATCATCGCCTTCATCGGCGTTTCTGACATCACAGGATGATGAAGGTTAAACCGCTCCTCAAGCTGCCTGCTTGGTTCGGGTCGGCAGCGGATCTGGCACCTCCAGCCTGGTGATCGGCAACTGGGTGAAGCTGCCGCTGGCTGGGATCCGTTTCAGCCGCAGGGGGGCATGCAGCCAGCCCTCCTGCTCCAGCTCCACGGCCCCCTGGGAGG
>QCSJ01000107.1 GCA_003211535.1 Synechococcus sp. AG-670-A05
GATTACCAGTATTTTATCACATAAGCACTGCTCTCTTTATGTTTATTCGCTTTGACCTTTTTCGGCTTAAGATCTTCATTTATCAATCAATATAGCTTTATATTTAAGCGCTAGACTTTGACTATTTTTATAAAGTTCAAGTTGCTTCTCTATGGTAGCTATATTTTCTTTGTCTATCTTTCTATTATATGAAATTCCTATTAGGAGCCATTTAATGCAGCATAGTGGTAACCATAATTGTAGTTTCAGTAATCGTCTTGCTGATGGTTTTGTATATAAATATTCTTTGATTAAATTAATACCCTCCATTTCGCTTATCGAATTTGGTCTTATTAGCCAGTCACATATCTGTTTAACTTGATCGTCCCATCCTGAGTGTTCAAAATCAATAAAGAATATTTCTCCGCTTTTTGTTTTTATTGTGTTATGACTTCCTACATCTGAGAATGAGAAGATTATATCCCGTCTATTTAGCATCCTTATTTCTCTAAGCTCTGATCTATTTAATTCAAGGAAATTTTGCGCAAACTTATTAATCTTTTTTAGGCTTTTCAAATTATATTTTTTGCTCGTCTGTATTTCTTTTTTCAGTTGTTTTAGTAATTCGTTTATTGCCAAATCAATATCCAAAATATTACCCGGTGCATCTACAATTTTTATATTATTATTCATCATTAATTTTTCTTTTTCTAATGAGTTGTAAATTTTGAGTATTCTCTGGAAATCTGTTCTTACTAGTTCATTCTTTTTTGGATTAGCTCCTTTTATTTTGCTCATAATTATTAGTTTATTTTCGTTGTCAATCAGTCTTATTTCTGGAATGCATTCGATTTCATTTTCATTCAGGAGCTTATACGCATTTACTTCTCGTTCGAATCTTTTATCGATATCTTTATTTTTTTGGTTATATGACTTCACTATATATTCTTCGTCATCCCATATCGCACTATATATCGTACTATTCCCCCCAGTCTTTATACAGTCCATTAATTCTACTCCTTGAGGTAGCTTTTCCTGATGGATGTATTTCATTGCTGATCATGGTATAGGTTATTTATACCAGCGTCTAAGTAAATATTGTTTCCCGACATAAATAAGCCTTCACTTGTAAGTATAGTTGTGATTTCTTTGGCGATCTCTCTTACGTTTGCTAATCTGCCAGGCGCTAAATTGTTCCAGTGCTTTTCTTTATCACTGTTTTTCCAATAGATTTCAGAACCTTCTTTTTTATATGTTGATGGGCTTACCATATTAATTGTAAATAAGCCTTTGTTATGCATTGCGTAGTATCTCACTAGTGCCAGTTGACTGCTTTTTGACGCATGATAACTCCAGCCTTGATCAAACCCAACCCTTTCTGCGTATGTTGATCCTACAACTACTATTGCTGGCTTTAAATCTAAACTTGGTTTTGATTCAAGTATTCTTATAAAGGCCTCCAGTGCATTTGCTGTGCCTTCAACCATAACTTTGTATTCTTCTATACAATCGGTTTTGCCTCTATATCTTTGAGCAAAACATAGACCTTTGAGTGGCCAATACTTATCGAATAAATTGACATATTCCTCCTTTTTCATTTTGCCCATATCCCAATTTTCATATCCAAGCCTACTTTCCGATCCCTTTCTTTGACATCTTATAGCTCTACGAGTATTGGAGCTGTTCAAATTTTCAGCTATTTCCTTTCCAAGGCCCTGAGAACCACCAAACACTATATAATTATCCATCTATATTTCTATTGGCTTTATTATATTATCCGATTTTACGCCGTATAGTATTAGTTTTTTCTTTATTTGAGCATAGTATTGCCATGCCAGGACAATTACAATATCTTTATTAGTAATGGTTGACCATGGATCTTCTACCCTTAACTTTGTTCCTGGCATATACTTGTTTTTCTTTTCCTGATTTTCATCTACTAAAGTGTCTATGTACTCTTTAAGTCCAAATTTGCTTACAAGCATTCCAGTACTGTGTGATGCGCCAAATCCTACAATCCGTATTCCTTCACTTCTCTTAGTTGATAGGAGATTCCTTATTCTCTCCGCTGATGTCTCTATTAAGCTATTAAGCTTTTTGTATTCGGCTTCTCTTGAAAAACTCTCATCATCCTTAACGATATATTTCTCTTCTTTCTTTTTTGATATCCAAAATCTTGCAGTTCCACCTCTAAGTTTACTATATTCAACTTCATTAAGTATAAGACCACACGATTTCACAAGCGCGTCCATTGATTTATTATTAAAGTATGAATAATGTTCATGATATATATAATCGAAGAGACCATTGTTAAACTGTACTGGATGATAACCTGTTTGTACGCAAATTATTGAATTACTATCTTTTAGATATTTTTTTGCATTTTCTATTGTTGCTTTAGGTTGTGCCAAATTGGCAAGTACGTTATTGAACGTTATGATGTCATATTTTTTAGGGAATGTTTCCTTAAATTCTTTATCTGTCCCTTCATTAAAAAATCCGCAATGTGTTGGTCTTCCACGTTTATTGGCTGCCAAACTTAAGGCAGAAGCTGGTTCTACTCCATAGGATATTATACCTTGTTTTCTACATGCTTCTATAAAACTTCCATCATTGCTTCCAATATCTAGGTGCTTTATTTCCTCCCTTTGTTTCATTTTAATCAGCATTTTCGAGGCATATTCATTAAAATTCTTGTTTATGCCACTTGTAACATTAGACTTGTATTGATAACCTTTGTATGTATCTTCTTGATTTGTTTGCTCTTCAAGCTGTAGATGTGTGCATGAATTGCATAACATCACTGCACATCTATATCTATTCGCTGCTAGCGATTCTTCTTCTTGTAGGTAGTAATTATCTGTTAAAGGCGTTGCTGGAAATTCAAATACTTTTGTTAGCTTTTCGCTTCCGCAACATAAACAATTTTGTATTCTCATTTTAAAAATTCGTTTGGTCGTCCAGTAAATGGCCCTGTTGTATGCTCTATGAAACATAGCACATTTGTACATGGGACTATACGGTGAAACTTCTGCCTGTCATTCATCATGCAATCTCCTTTATTTAATTTTATCTCGACATCAAGTTGTGCCTTGTCGGTAAATTCTTGATACAAGCATGAGCCTTTTAATATTGTGTATGTTTCATTCTTCCATACGTGTTTGTGTGCTGGATATATGTATTTATCGAATACTATAATTATCATTGACATCAGCTTTGAGGTGTTTTCTTTATGTAAGCATATTCTTGCCATCTTCAAACCTTGATTTCGAGTCCTTTTTTCTAGAACACTTATATCATCGTCATTTACGTTCCTCTTCGCGAGCTTGTAAACACCTTTCTTTATTTCAATCATTGGAATTTGGTGTTGTAAATATATTTTTAATGGTTGCAGTACTATTTATGCTTTTAATTCTTTTTTCAATTGCTTCAAAATTTCTATCATGGCATCCGGACAGGATTAATGGATTTGTTTTATTCTTAATTTTGTCAAACTCTACTATTTCGTCTTTAAGGTTTAGCAAGAATTTACCTTGACGTTCTTTGTTATCATCGACTACGCAGAGATTTTTGTCATATTGATCTATTAATTGCAAAAATCTATCGCTATTGTGTCCAGCACCTACTATGATTATATCACCTTCACTCCTCATCAAGGTTTCTCTCCAGCTTTTAATATATTTTGCTGTGTTTTTTTCTATTTCCTTTTTTGTACTTATTAAATTCGGCTTGTCGAATTTTATTTCGATGTGACTTACCTTGCAGATAGTACAAATTGCGGGTTCAATGTCATTTCCTACTATATCCATGTCTATTGCTTGTAATCCGCAGCTTTGAATTGTACTTTTTAGGCTATCTGACGTGAAATATACCAGATGTTTTTCCCACATGAACAGAGGGTTCTCCTTTTCTATGAATCTTTGGGTGTCTGGAACTTCTATATATATTATTCCATTCGTTTTCAGCATACTCTTTAGTATACTGATGATATTACGAGGCTTAGAGAAGTGTTCTATATAATGTCTTATGATAATTAAGTCATATTTCTTCTGTAATCGATCCTTCAATCCATTTGCTTTCTTGGTTCCTTTATATTCCGGTGGTGTTCTTATTAATCCCTTTTCGCTATCAAATAAGATGTCTATTTCGTCAACTTCGTTTAATTCTTCTATTCTATCAGCTAAACTCATGTCTTTATAGGTAAATGCCAGTATTGATTTAGGCCTATTAACTTTAGCTAGCTTCATAGCAATATTGTCAAGATGTTCTTCTGGCTCATTCGTTACATACCATTCATTCTCGTTTGTCCAGATATTATATCTATTCTTACTATAAGTCTGTTGCTTTAAAAGTCCTTCTTCATTTACTAAAGTCAATTTATCCATCATATACCTTTCCAGTGTAATTCTTTTATTGTATGTAGTCCCTGTGTCCTTTATTCTTATTGTCATTAGATTTGGTTCCTTATGAATTGATATGGTGTTGTAAATTCTACTTCTCCTATTCTTCGCCTAAGCTCGTCGTTTGCATATGTATGATTTACTTTTTGCCCTGATCTAGTTCTTTTTGTGATTGTGCACCCTGTTATCTCTTTTACGTAGTTTGCAATGCTTAGAAATGAGTATGATTTCGATGATGTTAGGTTCACTATTCCTTGTTGATTATTCTTGACTAATTTATTTATGCAGAACGCAGCATCTCTTACAGTTATAAACTCTCTTGTCTCTTTTCCATCACCCCACAATTTAATATCTCCATCTATTTCAGCCATTTTGAGCATACCATTAG
>QCSJ01000108.1 GCA_003211535.1 Synechococcus sp. AG-670-A05
ATACATAGCTGTCAGCTTCGCCGCCGCCAAGCGACTGAAAAAGCTCGAGCGTTTCACTGGACACTCGAACAGTCCTTGCTTTGGATCCTTTTCCAAAGAGGTGAATTTGACCGCCATCGGAGAGCACTTCGATGTCCTTCCATTTGATAACAGCGATCTCAGAGACTCTGCAACCCAAGAGATAAGAACCTCTGACGAGGGCGTAATCACGAACGGCGTTGCGATCGTGATGGATAGCCCTGGCAATCGTCGCCATCAATAACCCCATCTGTTCATCAGACAGGCCACGCGTTGTCTTCGGTGCATGCAGCAGAGAACGCGGCGGCATTGGATTACGCGGCACACCAGTGACTGAGCAACGGCTTGGTTCTGATGCCCAGCGGTAGAGCGAACTGATGGCAGCGATGCGCCTGTTGAAGGTTCGAGGCTTCATGAGTCCTGCCTCGACTTGTTCCCGCAGTTGAGACACCCAGTCCTGGCAGAACGCTGCGTTGATCTCGCGTAGATGCAGGTTCGGATGGTGACTATCCCGCCAACGCGTGAAATCACGCAGCTCACGTTTGTAGCCACGCACGGTCTCAGAACTGCCAGAGCGACTGCACTGACTCAGGAAACGTTTGATCAGCAGCTCGTCACCCCAGAGAACAGCTCCGGCTGCTGCTGTGTCGAACATGCGGCTAACAAATGCCAGCGCCTCTGCCTTGTCCATGCCGACAAGAACAGGCGACAGAGACTTGTTCGCAGAAATGTTCGCACCGCGTTTCGGTGCTTCCGTCGTAACTAAACCTGCTCCGCTCGGATCAGTTCCAGCAGAGTCGGTTTGGTGATTGTTGAAGGGCCCTTCCAGGCCCCATGAGTCAATTGGGTAATAGGAAAGACTCACGAGCTTATGGAAAGTGACTGCTGGTGCGGGGTTTCGATGAAACACCAGTCCTGAGCTTATTCCTAGACGTGAGCCTGGACAAGCCTCGACAAGGGCGGGTGAGGCTGATTTACTAATTTTGCGCCCAGATTTGCGCCCTTGCCCAGACGGAAGCTCGAAGACATGCCCGCCTGGGAACAGGCGATCAAGCGTGCTGCGACCAAAGGCCGCAAAGGTTGGGGCGTCCGTGAGAAGCGTGGCCGCGTCGTCGTCGAACACCGAGGAGGAGGCAAAACCGAATCGGTGTTCCTGCCCCAGCCGATCACCTACAGCGAGCAATACGAGGACGACATCTGCGCTTGGCTGCGCGACCTCTTCAAGGCGTGGAACGACGGCAAGGTGACGCTGGCCGTGGCAATGGAAGCCGTTGCCCCTACGAGCGACAAGGTGGGCTCAACGTTCGGTGCCAGCTGGCAGGAAATCCGCGACTCCCTCAAGACCCGGAAGATGACCGAGGGCAGAAGGATTCAGCTCAAGAGCTGGGAGACCAACTACGAGCGGTTCATCAATCACGCCATCGACCAGATCCGGCGACACAACCCATCGGATGGCAAGGGTCTGCTGCGACTGGCAGCGAAAAAGTGGCAGAACAACCAGCCCACCAGAGCGGCGCTGATCATTGCCCTGAAAGCGTTCACCGAACACGCAGTGCGCGAGTTCAACGCGCCCTACAGCTGGATCATCGATGAATACGACGCCGCATCAGTCCGCGGCCAAGACGACGAGGAGGAGAAGCGTCAGACCGCCACGCTCACGCAGCTGGAGGCTCTGGAGATCCTGCAAGCCGTTGAAGAACGCTTCGGCACAGGCTGGGGGAATGTCATAAGAATCCTTATGGCCACTGGGATTCGTCCGGTTGAGCTACAGCACCTTGAGGTGCGAATCAACGACGAAGGGGACAAGCAGCTCTGGTGCCGATACAGAAAACCAGGCGGCAAGAAGCGGACGGAACCTCGCTGGCTTGAAGAGCTGCCTCTGACCGACCAGGACGGCAACACCGTGGTGTTCAACCTGGCTGAGCAGTACGAATCCATGGACTATCCGCTCGGCAGAAACGGTGAGCGCAGAAAGCTGGACGCGCACTACTGCGAGCTGAAGATAAAGGAGGTTGAGGCGTGGGTTGAGCTGAAAGCCGCCAAGGCCAAGAACGGCAAATGGCTCCGCGTTTACAGCTTCAGAAACAGCTGGGATGCCTGGGCTCACCAGGCGATCGGCAACCAAGCAGCGATCTTCAGAGCGATGGGCAACACCGCCAGCGTGAACGCCAGGAACTACGTCCAAGCCGACGACGCAACAACTAGAGCTGCCTTCCGTCACGCCCTGGGGCGTTGAGGTGACTTGACGTGAGTCCTAGGAGTGTTTGCAGAACCGGAAAAGGCCTACGGGCCCCGGGTCGAAGAACAGGACGAACAAACCTCCAGTGACGGAAGAACTGGACCTTCTTCGGCAGTACCTCAATGCCATGAGCCCTGATGAGCGTGCTGCACGCAACCAGGCCATCAAGGATCGTGCTGCCGCTCAGTTGGCGAAGTGCCGAAAGGTTTCTCCATCTGCCCTAAAGCGGTTCGAAGAGAAGATCCAGAACTACCCGTTGCAAGGCAAAGCAGCTTTTCTGGGTCCACATCGAGACCGTCTCTCCGACTGGGTGGTTTACCTCTACGAGTGCGGAAACGACGCACATGACCTCACTGACTTCAGCATCCTGCGGTTCAAGTGGGGCGGTGATGCGATGACTCAAACCCAATCGCAAACGCTCCTGGGCGTTGCCGTTGATTGGCTGCGGAGGCTGGACAAGGTGAGTTCCGTCCGACTGAGCAAACGGCTCAATGAACCTTCTGGAAAGACAGAAACCCCCAACCCCCTCGACAAGTACAAGCCGCTCTAACTGGATCGGCACCATCGAGTTCAGCGAATGGCTGGGCATCCATCCACAGACCGTTCGCGCCATCAAAAAGATGGAGAACGGACCCTGGCGCAAAGGCGTCCCCTACCGGACGACAGGCGTCAGTGGCAAAGGGCCAATTCAGTGGGACAAGCTTGCCGCTGAACAGGCGTGGACTGAGTTCCAGCAGACACCCGCGGTGAAGGTTGAAACCTTCAGCCGGGTGCCCAATCCAACCGTGCGCTGAAAGGGAGCCGACCCATGTCACCGCACAACCATTCTGGCCGGACTATCCGGTCAGGCAGGGGACGCCCCTGCCCAATCGATGACTGCCGTCGAGAGAAGGACGGCGATTGCAGCTGGACAGCTGACGGCGAGCAGGTGTTTTGCCACCACGCACGCCATGACATCAAGCCAGGCCATGTCATCGGCGACTGGGCCTTCACCGGCAACACCGAAGACGGCAGGTGCGCCCATTTCGTTCCGCACCGCGAACGCACCAACAGAACACACCGCATGACCATCGTGACGCCATCGTCGAAGGAGTTCTCAGACCCCAACCCGGACCAGAAGCCAGCCAAGCAAAAACGACCTTCCATAACGCAGCTTGAGCTTGCGAGATGCACCCCAATTCCGCCAACTGAGCTCAAAGCAGACACCACTGCGCTGGACAGCCGGGCCCCGAAAGGGCAGCTTGTCTGCACCTGGCAGCACAGTCCAACCCAGTACGTCGAACGCTGGGATCAAGAGGGCGGCAAGAAGCTATTTCTCCCGCACCATCTCGTCGAGGGTGTCTGGAAGACAGGTGGCGGTGAAGCGCCTTGGCGCGTTTACCGCCGCACCTGGGAGACCCCAATCAAGGGTCTCTGGATCGTCGAGCTTGAGGGTGAAAAGTGCAGTGAGATCGCTGAGGGCGCGGGGCACGTAGCCATCAGCCAGCCAGGTCACGCTCGCAAGGTTGGGCTGATTGTTGACCGCTACAGCGAGCTGGTGGAGCTGGGCTGTGCGGGGATCATCTACATCGCCGACAACGATGAACACGGTGAGCGGAAAGCTGAGGCTTGCCGTGAAGCCGCGGCCCAGGTGTCGCTGCCTTTCGTGGTTGTAAAAGCCGCGGCCATCACCCCAGGGATCAAGTCCAAAGGCTCAATCGATGACGTTGACAATCCCGCCGATTTCATCGCCAGAGCCAAGCAGCTGGCAGAGGCTGAACTGCTGCAACCGGCTTAAGGCAGATTCTGGCAAGAGATCGAGGCCATCAAAGAGGAGGCCAAACGCCTCTGCGACATGAACCCCGACGGATCACCCTTCTGCAAGGCGCAAGACCGCGCGATTGAGCTGCGGGAATGGAGCAGGCGTCATGGTCCCTATCTCAACGGCGATGAGATCAGGCGGCTGATTCATGAGGCCAGAGCTGAGCCTGCTGGCGCTGTGGAGATGCTCACCCCTGAGCAGGAGATCACAGCTCCTGAGGAGACATGGCTCTGGCAGGGAGTCTTGCTGAAGGCCGACAGCAACATGCTCATCAGCCTGCCCAAAGTCGGAAAGACCACGCTGCTGATCGCGATGATCGCGGCCTGGTTCCACGGAGCTCAGAGCTACCTGGGACAGCCTCTAGTCGGCACTTGCCCGCCGGTGGTGATTGTTGGTCCTGACATGCCGCGAATCCGCTGGATGAAGCTGCTGAAACGCTTCGGCCTGGCGGAGCAAACAACAGGCGGAAAGTGGAAATTGCTGGGCCCCATCAAAGGGCTGTTCAGCAAGTCAGAGGCAATCCAGCTGGATGACGCTGGGCTGGCTCGCATCGCCGATTTGGCAGCAGCTCAC
>QCSJ01000109.1 GCA_003211535.1 Synechococcus sp. AG-670-A05
GCCCGGTCGGGACGGAAGTTGAACACCAGAACGCTGTCGCCCTCCTTCATCACGTCGTCGCTCAGGCGCACAGGCTCAAGGAATTCATCGGTGACTCCCGCGGCGTAGCTCTCGGCCAACAGCTGTTGCGGGCTTTGGTCGCTGGTGGGACGCGTTGGGTCGGTGTAGAGGTCATAGGCCTTCTCCGTTCGATCCCAGCGCTTGTCGCGATCCATCGCCCAATAACGGCCACAGAGGCTGGCCAGTCGCCCGACACCTGCCTGCTCAAGGGCGTTCTGAACTAGGGTGAGGGAACCCAGAGCGCTTTGGGTGGGAGTGTCCCGGCCATCGGTGATGGCGTGAATGGCCACGTTCTGGATGCCGGCCGCTGCCGCCCAGTGGATTAGCCCACAGAGATGGTTGACGTGACTGTGAACGCCGCCATCGGAGCAGAGCCCCAGCAGGTGCAAGGTTCCACTGCTGTTACTTATGCGCTGCGCCAGCGCTGCCAGCTCCTGTGTGTTCTGCAACTGGCCGTCGCGCACGGTGTCGCTGATTCGTACCAATTCCTGACGGATGATCCGCCCTGCCCCAATCGTAAGATGACCTACCTCGGAATTGCCCATCTGTTGATCGGGCAGCCCCACATGCGAGCCGCTGGCCTGGATCAGCGTGTGGGGATAGGCATGCCAAAGCGCCTCCATCACAGGCGTGTCGCCCTGGCGGATAGCGTTGTGTTCGCTGTCGTTGCGGTGTCCCCAACCATCCAGAATGGTTAGAACGACTGGGGCTAAGCCCACGTCCCGTCCTAAACCTTTGGAACTGCTCTGGTCCACGTACCCCCCGCGCTCGTCGGTTCTTTAGGACTTTTGCAATTTCAACCTAACCCTCCATGGGCCGCCAGGCTCGTCTTTTCAGAGATCACCACACCGTCATCACCCCATGACAGAAGCGCCGGACACCGATCGGGTCGAGATTCTCTCGGAACCGGAACTGGGGAGGACCCTGGCGCGCCTGGCTACCCAGGTGCTCGAAGCCGTTGATGAAAGCCACAGCTTAATGCTTCTGGGCATCCCAACCCGCGGGGTTCAGCTGTCCAGGGTGCTGGCACGCGAGCTGGAGCGCCTCAGCGGCCATGCGATCGCCCAGGGCTCCATCGATCCCACCTTTCACCGCGATGATCTGGAACGGATCGGCACGCGTCTCCCCCAGCTCACCAACCTGCCCAACAGCGTCGAAGGTCGGCAGGTGGTGTTGGTGGATGACGTGATCTTCACCGGGCGGACGGTTCGGGCCGCCCTTGAAGCGCTGCAGAACTGGGGACGAGCGCAGCGGGTGTTGTTGCTGGCCATGGTGGATCGTGGCCATCGGGAACTGCCGATCCAGCCGGATTTCTGTGGTCGCGTTGTGCCAACCCGTCGCAGTGAAACCATCGAACTGCGGCTGCAGGATGTTGATGGAGAGGAGGGCGTCTTCCTGAGGCGGATCAACCGGCCGGTTTGAGTTCATCGGCGCGGAAGTGTGCTTTGAAGCGACCGAAGGCCACGATCACAGGAAGGGTGGGACTGATCACACGACCCTTCCAATCGTTCAGGACGGACACGACCTCACCGCTCTGGCCCTTCATGTCGAAGGCTTCCCCGCGGTGCTGGGGATGGTTGAAGACCACAACGGAGGCCTCCACCGTCACTTTGTCTCCCGCCTGCATTGACCCTGACTCCGTCGTGGGGGCATTTTGTCACGCCCCTGTCAGCCTCGTCGGCGGCAGAAACTCTCCGGACCGTCCTCCTCGACCTGCCCACCTAAGGCACGGCAGCCAGCCTCGAATGCCTGCCAGGGCTCCAACCCCTGCTCGAGCTGCTGTTGAACAGCCCGGTCGAGGTCCGTTCCGCTGATCACATTCGCGTGGGTCTCACCGTGCTGCTGGTGCTGCTGGCTGTCTCCAATGCGGGCGATCGCCTTTTCAACCGTTCGGCGCTGGGGTTGCGTCTGGGCTTGCCACCAGGGGTGGTCGAGGCGATTGTGGCTGTCGAGCGCTTCCCACCAGCGTTCCTGCTCCACCAGTTGATCGAGGCGTTCAGCCTCCAGGCGATTGCGGCTCCAGGTCTCCCGAAGATTGTTACTGAAGCGGTCACTGCTGTTGGTGGCTGCGCGATCCAGTGGCTCCAGCAGTGCGATGGACCCCTCCAGATCACCGGATCGAAAGCGCTGGATGGCCAGTTCCCGGAGCTCTCGTCGCCACAGCTGAAGCTGCTCCACATCCCTGGCGCCAGCTTGGATGGATTGCACTAGTTGCTGCTGCACCAGCAGGGCAGTGGCATGTTCGCCTTCGTTCCAGAGTTGGGCCGCCCGTTGGCGGCGGCAGTGGGCCTGCTCCTCCGGTGCCCCCACCCCCAGCCAGCGCAAGGCGGCCAGGTGTTCGGTGACCGCGAGGCAGAGACTCCACTCTTCTCGGTTGATCGCCTGCCGTAATCTTCCTGGAAGCTGCTGTTCCCACCAGAGGGCGCTAGCAGCAATCCCCAGCACCAGCGTGGATGTCCCAACGACCCACAGCTGCAGCAGCATCGGGCGGCGTGGCGCCACGGAAAGGAGTTCTCTTTCCATGTGTTGTATGGCGTTCGCTCGCGGGCGGAAGCCAGTTGTGGACGGCCTGTTCAGCGGACGTGGCCGAGGCTCAGATCCAGTAGACAGCGACCGGTGCGCAGATCGGTGATCGCGGCCTGCAGCCGGGCATCAGCGTCCACTCGCAAATGCAGCCGGAGGCAGTCCTCTCCCGCCCGCCCCGGAGGATCCAGGGGCAAGGAGGCGGTAAAATCGGGACAGATTTGATGGCGGAGGTCGACCTCCTCCTCCCTTTGAAGGGTGGGCACCCCATTCACCTCGATCACGCTAAAGCGACGTTCGGCTGAAGGTTCCCCAAACACCAGTTCCAGCTCAGCCTGTTCATCGCGGCTGGCGGCTAGCACGAGCTCGAACGGCTGCGGGCTGGGCCATGGCTGCCCTGCTACGAACAGGGGATGCCAGCAATGCTGCTGACTGCGCTGGTCCCAGATGCGCAGGGACACGCCATGTTGCAACACATCCTGAACCGATACCCCTGGGGTGAGGCTCAGGGCTCCAAGGGCGACCGCTTCCACTGGAGGTGGGGTCAGCAGTGGTGCTGGTGCCGTGTTGTCCTCCAACCAGCGTCGTAACCATGGCAGCTGGGCACCACCACCTACGGCCACCACCGCATCGAGTTCGGTCAGATCGCATCCGTGCCGTCGACCCCCGGTGAGGGTGGCCTCCAGCAGCTGCCGCAGGGCTTCCGCCAGCCCGCGTTCCTCAAGCAGGGCCTCCAGCTGGCGACGCGACATCATCAATTGTGCGCCATTCGACGTCTCTTTGAGAACGGTCTGCTCCGCCAGCTCCGGATTGCTGAGTCGACGTTTGAGCCGTTCCGCCGCATTCAGCAAAGCGGGCACCTGTGGTGCCTGCGGGCAGCAGGCGGCCGCGATCCAGCGATCGATGTCGCGCCCCCCCAGCCGCAGGCCTGCCTTGCCCAGCACCTCGGCGTTGCGCAACCGTTGGCGGCTGCTTTCCCCCAGCTGACGTCCCCCCAGCCGAAGCAACTGGGCGATCGGCGCTGCCTTGCCTTCACCTCCTTGCAACGCCACCATCGCCAGGTCGAGGGTGCTGCCACCGAGGTCGACCACGAGCAGTCGCGCTCCGGGGGGCAGGCCGGCACCGAGGGCCGCAGCGGTGGGCTCGTCCACTAGAGCGATCTCTTCCACCGGCAGTGCAGCACAGGCCTCCAACAGCCAGTTGCGGTAGTTGCGATAGGTCTCTACCGGCGCGGTCAGCACCAGGCGTTCCACCCGCAGGGACGGGGGCAGGTGCCGCCAGATCCCCTTGAGCAGCAGGGCGCCGGCCCTGGCAGCCCGATCGCTTTCGCCCTGGTTGCCAGGGTCAGAGCTGCCGATGTGGCGCTTGAAGTCCCTGGCCAGGTGGGGATCATCCTGGTCGGCACGACCCGCCTCAATTACCTGCTGCCCGATCAGAGGGGAGCCATCGCTCAGCCAGAGCAGGCTGGGGACTTCACCGATCTGTTGGCTGATGGGGGGGAGATCAAGCAGGCGCGGGCTGCCCTCACCCTCTGCCGCGAAGGCCACCACCGAGGTGGTGCTACCGAGGTCGATGGCCAGGGTTCCCGTAAGAGCTGAATTCTGAAGCTTTTCTTCTCCCACGCCGGTCAGGACCGTGACGAGGGCACGGTGAATGAAGATTGAGACTAGTGGGACCCGCCTGGATGGATCGCCTGCAGCAGATGATTTTTTCGTTCTATCGGGAAGATCCCCTGATGGAAGAGCTGCTGGAACCCCTGCGGGACTGCCGCATGCGTCGCAGTTGGGGAAGTATCCGAATCGAGTGCGTCGATGCGGCCCATCTTGAGCAGATCAGTGGATTGTTGGTGCACCTGCGACTTCCACTGGCAGCCCTGGGGCTGGGACGTCAGATCGTGCT
>QCSJ01000110.1 GCA_003211535.1 Synechococcus sp. AG-670-A05
GGTCCGATGTCGGAAGAGGGATAAGACTTCGTTGAGGAGCGGGAACTCCGCAAGAGCAGAAGCAGTCGGGTCTGTATGACCTATGAGCACTTCTCTTATGTCGCCGATGGAGACCAGCACACGCTGCTGACCTGCCGCCAGAAGCAACGACTGGTTCCCCACGGCGACCACCTGACCCGCAAGTGCCGGGAGTGGATGGTCCGCCGCGAGTTCGAGGTGGGTTGGTGCCCGGAGGTGGCGTTATGAAAGCGGGTTGGTTGATCGATCGAGACGACTGCTGGATGTAGCGTTAACACAGGGATGACTCCGCCTGGGTGAGAGATCCGAAGGTCTTTATCGACCGCGGTAGAGCGATGCCTGACGGGCCAACGCTGCTGAAGGAGCGACGCCACCTTCAGAAGGAGGCAGCGGAGCAGATGTGGAAGTTGCTTCTGACCCAGGGTTGGAACAGGACGGATCCTCACTGGGATGCTGCTGCTGATATGTGAAATGTTCGGCAACCCGTAAGCACAAGTGCTTAATAATGATGTTAAACCAGTTGTATCGCATGAGAGCGAGGACCCCAGGAGGTCAAACACTCCTGGGTCTTTTCTTGGAAATCGCTCACAGCAATCCACATCAGTCGCCACATATCGGTGATGGTGGTATCCGCTTGGTGTCCTTGCCCCAGGCGACCGCTTCAGTTTCCGAAGGAGCGATAGGGATACCGCTCCTTTTTTTGTGCCTCTGCTGCCGTTTGAGGAAGTCAGGTGGTTCTACGGATAGTCATCACGCCTGATCCACACAAAACTCACACATCTCCTCTTCCGCACTGAGGAGATTTCGATTTGGAGGAGGTGCCGTCATCACCTCCTCTTTTTTGTGTCCTGCGGAACTCTCCCTATTTGTTCCCTAGTCGCGGCGTTCTTCCAGGTGGATAGTGTAAGAGTCGAGTCATGAACAGGGATGCCCCTGGGACTAGGGAACCCAGGGGTTTTTTGTGGAGGACCCCAGCAGGGCGGTTATCCCATCAGCACTGTGCCCTCAGGGCACAATCAGGGTCCATAGCGTTCTCGCAGTCATCACTCCTCCATGAGCGAAGAGAACGCCAAAAAGGAAACCTCCAAACAGTGCGGAGGGAAGAAGAAGGCAATGCTCGCCTATGGGATCATCCAAATCTCCGCCACCGTTGTTTCCGCAATCTCCCTGGCGGCAATCGCTCTTGGTCTCTGCGCTGTGAAGCAAGAGAGCAAGGCGTTCAACGGTTGCGTCCAAGATGTCATCGCTGAAGGCAACACCAGCGCTCAGGCAGTTCGGTTCTGCAACGGCGGAAAACTGAAGAAGTAGTTCCGCTCATTCCCTGCTGCCTTTGGGTTTCTTAGACAAGCGATGAGGTCAGAGACCGATTTTGCAGACAAACCAGGTCTCAAGGACCTTCAGGGGGGCGCCCCCTCTGGAGATTCATAAGACATAATCTTCAGAGGAGCTATTATTTTCTTATACATTTACCAAGGCACGCAGCACCAAGATATGAGTAAATTTGCCAATCATTTTGAACCTTATGGAACAAAACAGGACGACTTCTCACTCAGGTGCCTGAGATAAATTTTCTCATGTTCTTAGGGCATACTTTTAATTTTCAGCGTATCGGCGATAACTGTTTTCTCAGTCGTGAAATTTATAAGTCAAAAGGATTTTATGTTTTCAAGGAACTCTAATTACAATTTTGAAATATTCTGCATAGAAGTCAAGACTTTTTCTGAGCCCAGAACTGATACATGCTTGCGAAGGTTGAGGGATGCTCTTCTTCGAATTCTCCCCAGTTAGACAATGAAGTCATGTCGTAATCTTCTGGATATATTTCTTGGTATAATTTCTTGATCTGATCTGGCACCATAAATCCGCAAAAAGTCAGACCATGGGAATCCAATAGTTTTTGGAGTGACTCTGTTGTGAAGCGATGTTCTTGAACATGGAAGCAAAGGTCACGGCATTCCGACAGTGAATAAAAATCTCGTACGAATTCAGGAAGATCCAAGAGCTCACTGATTTCTCCAGCAAGAACTTTCTTCCTAAAGTTTCTGATGCTTTCTGGTGTGCTATTGATTCCTAACGTTTGTATTGTCTTCCGTGCTTCCACAATGACCTTACGGGCAATTTCGCTGTAGAGACCTAGCTTGATATAACCACCAGGTTTAAGTTGTTGAATCAGTTCGGATAGACCTTTAGATGGCTTCTCGATATGGTGAAGAACACCGCCACATTCAATAATGTCGAATATGTCGCCAAGCTCTGCGACATTAAGAAGATCCATTTGTTTGAACGTTACTTTGTCCATTCCATATTCCAAGGACTTCCTGATTGCGTATGCCAGGCTGCTAATGCTTAAGTCAATCGCTGTAATCGCAGCATTTTTATATCGACTAGCCACGATTACTTGGTTGCCAGTGCCGCATCCAGCAATGAGAACTTTTGGGGTGGCAGTAGAGGTCTTTAGTTCGTCTGAGAAGGATAGGCTTTTTCTGGTTGTTTCAATCTCTATGGATTTATGGATGGTATTTGCTAGATCGCTATTTGTGTAGTCGGCAAATTTGAATCTAGGATATGGATTCTCCTCGTACATCTCTTGAACTTTTTGAGAGGTTGTGTCGCCAATGTTTTGTTTTTCTTGGAAGGAAGTCTTGATCTCCTGCTCCTGCCGTGGTTCTTTGAATTGAGCCGTAATTAATTCTTTGCTGCTGTCATCTGGGGTAGGGTAGTTATTGATAAATTCTGGACTTATGCCTGTTGTGTAAATCGCTTTGTAGCAACCTATGATCGCAAGATACCGGTTGGTGTCTTCCTGGTTGTGAGCTGCTGCCTCAATGAGCTGGGCTATAGAGTCATCCTCTTCTTGTGATGACGTATAAACATATTCGTTGAGAAAGCATTGTGCTGCCAAAATCTCTGTCAAAGATTTGACTTGTCGTGGGGTCGTGCCTTCATGAATGGCTAGGTTTAGGAGTTCGTTCCTTAATCTGGTGAAAAATCCTTCAGCTTCTGAGCTGGGAGGGATTATTAAAGTAAGGGATTTGAGAAATCTCCAGTCGCTGGCTAGTGCTTTTAATGCCTCATTGCTTCCAGAGATTATTGGCTCTGATATCGATGCTTTCTGGATTGTGGGCAAGAAAGCTTGTAGAAATATTGTTCTAAGCTCTCTGTGGGATATGTCCACCCGGTGAATTAGTAATTCATATACTCGTGTGAGATTCTTGGCATTGGATGCGCTTAACTTTAGTTCCTTGATAAAGCCTTTGAGATCTTGAAAAGCGCCAGGGTTATCAGGCTTGAGCTCTAGCGATTTGAGAATGGAGGCAAGCGCCTGATCAAGGTTGCCGAGATCCTTGTAGATGCCGCCCAGGTTCTTGAGGGCATCTGGGTTATCAGGTTTGAGCTCAAGTGATTTGAGTGTGGAGGCAAGCGCCTGATCGAGGTTGCCGAGATCTTTGTAGATGCCGCCCAGGTTCATGAGGGCGTCTGGGTTATCAGGTTTGAGCTCGAGTGATTTGAGAGTGGAGGCAAGAGCCTGCTCAAGGTTGCCGAGGTTTTGGTGTAAGCCTCCTAAGTTGGTATATGCGTTTGGGTGATTAGGGTTTGTTTGTATAGCTTTTTGGTAAAGCAAGATTGCTTCTTCTGTGCGCTGGGTTATTTGGCAAATCATCCCCAGATTTGAAAATAATGCGACATTTAAGAGTCCAGAATCAATGGCTGCTCTGTAAGCCTTCTCGGCGTTCTTTAGATCTCCCTGGGTGTGATGATTAATTGCGTTCTTCAGAAGAATGTCCCCACCTATTGGTGGCTTTTGCTGAGGTGTTTTCTTCTTCTTGTCTTTTTTCTCTCCAAATCCCGCCATCTTTGACTTTAAATATTCACATATTCTAAGCCATCTCTCAAGCCACTTTCTCCCTCCTCTCTCGACCTTCTCAGCCTCTCACCACCCCATCGCCTACTCGGAGGCGTAACTGTGGGTGCCATTTGCGATTCCCAAGAAAAATCCAGGAGTGTTCAACCTCCTCGGTCCGCCGTTCTTATGCGACACAACTGGCTTAATACCAACAAAAAGCATTTGTGCCTACGGGTTTCCAAACCGCTGGGGAGTCCAGTGCTCGCATCTGAAGAAGTGCGAATGCCGAGGATTTGCCACCACGCTTGCTGAGTGGTTACACCACCACGCACAACCCATCGCCATCCGCACCCCGATATCGCCTATCGCTCGGCACCAGGGCACGGATTTTCGAGTCAGAGAGCGGCATCCCAGCATTCCACCCACACGCATTTATCCACCCA
>QCSJ01000111.1 GCA_003211535.1 Synechococcus sp. AG-670-A05
CTGCCCAGCCGTTCCTCTTCCGGCCGTTGCCGCCGCAGTTGCTCTTCGATGGCCAATCGCCACGGCTCCTCCGCTTCTTCGGCATCGAGGCGACTGCCCGGTTGGTAGTGGATTTCCAGCTCCTCTCTCCCGGCACTCAGGTGCGACTGCCAGCGGCGAGCGATCGGTTCCAGGCGCCGCAAGGCCCGTTGGCGCCGGCGGTGAATGCGTGTGCTCACCAGGGCCATCTGCATATCAAAGGCATCGAGCAGCGCGTCCCGCTGGCTAGGGATGTTATGTACATGCCGACGCCAGAGCTGGCTGCGTTGGCGCAGCAGCCTGTTGTAGCGACTGAGCAGATCGGCATAGACGGGTTCCATCTGGAGGACCACACGATCGAGCCACTGCCGCCGCAGGGCCGGTTCCCCCCGCACCAGCTCTAAGTCGAGGGCGCTGAAACCGATACAGCGCAGTGGGCCGATCAGGTCCAGCTGACGATCCAGGCTCTTGCCGTTGCGGCGGGCCTGGCGCCCCCCTTGCCGACGCAGCTCCAGTTCCAGCTGATCACCATCGTCCAGTACTGCCCGCAGCAGAGCCCGGGGTGCGTCCCACTGGATCAGGTCACGGTCCTGGGTGCAGCGATGGGATCGCAGGCTGCCCAATAGTTCCACCGCCTCGAGCAGATTTGATTTGCCGATGCCATTGGGGCCGATCACCAGCAACCGGGGCTGGGTCAGCTGCAGTGACAGCTGTCCATGGTTCCGGAACCCCTGCAGCTGGAGCGTTTGGAGCCGAATGGGTCCCCGGGCGGCGTTTGGGTAAGGTACTGACATCGGGCCGGCCTGTCGGGCGGTCTCCTGCTGTTACCTCCCTGAGGCCAGTGGGCATGTAGCTCAGTTGGATAGAGCATCAGATTCCGGTTCTGAGGGTCGGGGGTTCGAGTCCCTCCATGCTCGTTTTCATTCAGTTTCAGAGGTTGGTTTCAGCCTCAAGCCCATGGCCCGGATTCCACTGGGATCAATCATGAAACCCTGGCTTTTCAATGCATCGAGCGACATCGCCGGTGCGGAGATGGACAGGCTGCAGCCGGGCAGGTCCCGCCGCAGAATGTGCAGGGCGCGATGCATGAGAACAGTCAGCAGCCGGGCCTGATCCGGTCCCGGACGTGCGGCAAGGTTCCAGAGGTTGGCATTGAGGGCCATGTCACTGGTGGCACGAACGAACCCTACAAGCTCCCCGCTGGATTCCACGAGGATGCTGATCTGCCACAGACTGCGCTCCATTGCCTTGGGCCAGAGCGCTTCCGGGTGGGTGGATTCATGGCAGGACGCCAGCAAACTATTTATGGCGGCCGGCGATGGGACCACCCCGGTTTCCAGGCGGTATCCCTCCGGAAGTTGAGGGACGCTGGGCTGCTGAAGAAACGAAAGCAAGGGATCAGCCGGTGTTGCGCATGCCCGCGGCGATGCCATTAAGGGTGAGCAGTGCGCCCCGCAGCAGCTCACTGCGGCTGTAGGTGCGGCGGTCATCCGGCGTTCCGGGGGACTCGCTCATCGGCGGTTGACGGTTCTGATCCCGCAGTCGCCGCAGCAGGGCCACCTGCAGAAAGCCAAGGGGAACAATGGTGCGGTTGCGCAGATCCACGGAGAGCTGCAAATTCTGATCGGCCCCGAGCAGGCGACTCTGGCCGGTGATCTCGAGCACCAGCTTCCGGGTGCGGTCATATTCGTCGGCGATCACCTTGAAGATGTCTTCAAAGGCATCGCGCTGCTCTGGGTTTCCCAGGCTGCTCATGTAGTGATGCGCCAGGTCGAGATCGACCTTGGACAGTGTCATCTCCACCTTGGAAATCAGCATCCGGAAGAACGGCCAGCGCTGATGGAGCCGTCGGAGCAGGTCCAGTTGCTCGGCGTCATCATTGACCTCTTCCGCCAGGGCGGTGCCCACACCGAACCAGCTCGGCAGCAGGAACCGGCTCTGGGTCCAGCCGAACACCCAGGGGATCGCCCGCAGACTGGAGAGATCCCTGGCGCCGGTCTTGCGACGGGCTGGACGACTGGAAATCTGCAGCTTGCTTATCTCCTCAATCGGGGTGACTTGCTGGAAAAAAGCCACCAGATCGGGATTGTCATGCACCAGCGCTCGGTAATGGTCGCGAGAGCGCTTAGCCACGCGGCTCATCAACTGGTTCCAGCTCGGTGTTGCATCCAGTTGGTTGGTCACCAAGCTGTTCTGCACCACCGCTGTCGTGACGGTTTCCAGGTTGTAAAGGGCGAGTTCCGGAAGGCTGTACTTCGAGGCCAGAACTTCGCCTTGTTCGGTGATCTTGATCCGTCCCTGCAGTGTGCCGCTGGGCTGAGCAAGGATCGCTTGATAGGCCGGACCGCCGCCGCGGCTCACGGATCCACCACGGCCATGGAACAGCCTGAGGGCCACGCCGTGGCTGCTCGCCAGCGTTTGTAGGGCAATCTGGGCCTGGTGTATTTCCCAGTTGCTGGAGAGGAAGCCCGAGTCCTTGTTGCTGTCGGAGTAGCCGAGCATCAGCTCCTGCAGCGGCTGTCGCTGGAAACCAACGCTGGGGAGGAGATTGCGGTAGAGGGGGGTCTTGAACAGGCCTTCCATCACGGCCGGAGCCCGTTGCAGATCCTCCACCGTTTCAAACAGGGGCACCACCAGTAGCGATGCCTTGCCGGCCGGCGGGTCCACCAGGCCGATCTCCTTCGCCAGCAGCATCACCTCCAGCAGGTCGGAGGCGGTATGACTCATGGAGATCACATAGGAGTGGCAGATGCGCTGCCCGAATTCCTGCTGCAGACGATGCAGCATCTTGAACACAGCAAAGGTCTGGGCGGTGGCTTCGGACCATTCGACCGCCGCGGGAATCAGCGGCCGGCGGGTCTGCAGTTCCTCCAGCAGCCAGGCCACCCGCTCGGATTCCTCCATGGCGCCGTAGGACTTGGCCAGTTGCAGGTGGGTGGTGAGCTCATCAATAGCGTCGCTGTGACGGGTGCTCTCCTGTCGGATGTCTAGGCTCGCCAAGGAGAACCCGAAGATGTGGACCTGGTTGAGCAGGGTGTCGAGCTGCTCGCAGCTCAGCTCGGTACTCACCAGGCTGTTGCGAATCAGTTCGAGGTCGCTGCGGAACTGATCGATGTCCGTGAAATGCAGTGACTCATGGCCCTGTATCCCCTCTGGAGGTGCGGTGGTGGCTGGTTCGGGCGGCGTCTGCCAGCCAGCCTCAGACATCTGGTGATTGCGCTGAAGCGTGAGCTCCAGCCGTTCGAGTATGTAGCAGAGCTTGAGCCGGTATGGCTCCAGCCGGTAGCGGGCGGCCCGGCGTTCATAGATCTCCGGGAAGCGCAGCCGATCCATCTCCAGCGATTCCAGCAGTGGTGGAGCCACCTGACTCCACTGCATAGAGATGCTCAGTTGGTTGCGCAGGGACTGCACCGAGCTGATGTAGAGCTCAAGCATCAGCTGGCGCTGGTAACAGGCGGTGCGCCAGGTGATCTCAGGTGTGACGGAGGGGTTGCCGTCGCGGTCGGAGCCCACCCAGGATCCGAAGGTGCAGAACGACGCCTGGGGGAACTGCACATCGGGGTAGTGCCTGTTTAGAGACGAGACCAGTCGCCGCCTCAGCTGCGGCATCGCATTGAACAGCACTTGCTGGAAGTAATGCAGCGTTGAATCGACCTCATCCAGCACCGTCGGTTTGAACTGGTGCAGCTCGTCGGTGCGCCACCAAAGACGGATCTCCTCCTCCAGCAGGCAACGCAGTTCTTCCTCGTCGTAACGCGGCAGCGCTGGCTCCGACTGCAGGCGCTGCAGCAGGGACGCCACCCTCCGCTGCTTGTGACGCACGGTGTGACGCACGATTTCCGTTGGGTGGGCGGTGAACACCAATCGGATGTCCAGTTCCCGCAGGAGCGTCTCCACCTGCGCCGGGGGGACATTCATCCGCCGCAGTCGTTCGAACACCTCGCCGAATGTCGCGGGATCGGTCTGGCTGGCGAGGGGAGGCGCGAATGGATCAAAGGAGGCCGCCGTCTCGTCGTCCTGACTGCGGCTGGGACGAAGACTGTCCAGATAACTGTCTTCCTCGATGCGCTGCTCGAGGATGTTGATCAGCTGGAAATAAAGGGAGAAGGCACGCGCTGCCGCGATGGCCTCGGAGAGATCCATGCTGCGGATCAGCTCGACGATCGCCTCGCTGGTGCTGTCACCGTCGCGGCCTTCGAGGGCCACCGGATCACTCAGTTGCTTGAGGCGAAGCAGTCGCTCACTGTGATCCGGGGGACATTCGCTGCGC
>QCSJ01000112.1 GCA_003211535.1 Synechococcus sp. AG-670-A05
CGCAGTTCCTCAGCCCGGACCAGATGCGCAATATTGTCGAGAAGTTCCGCGAATGCTGCAACGAGCAGCTGCTGATCTGCGAGCGGGGCACCAACTACGGTTACGACAACCTGGTGGTGGACATGCTCGGCTTCGGGGTGATGAAGCGCACCTGCGACGAGCTGCCGCTGATCTTCGATGTGACCCATGCCCTCCAATGCCGCGACCCCGGCGGTGCCGCCTCCGGCGGCCGTCGCTCCCAGGTGGTGGATCTGGCCAAATCCGGCATGGCGGTGGGTCTAGCTGGTCTGTTCCTGGAAGCCCACCCGGATCCGGACCAGGCTCGCTGCGATGGTCCCAGTGCGCTGCCCCTCGATCGGCTGGAGCCATTCCTGAGCCAGGTCAAAGCCATCGACGATCTGGTGAAATCCCAGCCCGTGCTGGAGATCGCTTGAGCCTGCGTTGGCGGCTGCGCAGCTGGCTGCGATGCAGTCGCCCGTTCTGGCCAAATGCCGATGAGTGGCTGAGTCTTGAGGCGTACCGGGGTCTGGCAACCCAGGCCTACGTCCAGCGTCCCCTGATGCCGCGGATTGCGCCACAGGTCTGGCACCAGGGGACCTGGACATCGCCGGATACGAGTCTCCGCTCACCCGCCCGACGCGAGCGGGACAACGCCTCCCATCACTACGGCCACGACATCCAGCTCAAACGCCACGCCGGACTGCCACTGGTGGGGCCTCCGCTGCCATGGTTGCTGGAACACGGTTTGAAAGTGAGCCGTGAGGCGGAATTTGAGCGCCCCCGGCCCTGGAGCCGGGGTTACCTCTGCATGGGTCCGCTGCGGGCCCGCTGGATCAGCGAACGCCACCAACAACCCAGCACCGCCATCGGTCCCTGGATCGCCTACGCCCGGCCGTTGCTGGATCCAGACAGCATCGCGGCGTTGCGCCAGGAGCTGGGCAGCACCTTGCTGGTTGTCCTTGCCCACAGCTGGGGCACGGTGGAACGCCGCAACGATCTTCCGGCCGCCATTGCCGAACTGCAGCGCATCTGCAGCGATCGGGGTTACCGGCAGGTGATCTGGCTGCGGCACTGGCAGGACCCTGAATTGCTACCCCTGCCGCCGCAGTGGATTCAAGCCTGCAATGGACACCGCTCCAATCCCTGGTTCCTCGATGCCCTGCGTACCCTCCTTGAACTTTGCGATGGCCTGGCCAGCAACAGCTTCGGCACCCATCTGGGCTATGCCGTTCACTGCCAACGACGGTTGCACTGGCTGGATGCCGCCTGCGACCAGACCCTCACGTCGCTGTCCGAACAGCAGCAGGACCGCGAAACGGTCGAATGGAACCGCCGCCAGGAGCTGGGCCGGCAATTGAAGGCCTGTGGCGATGACCGCGATGCCGTGCGGTTCTTGCTTGATCCCTACTGGGGGTTTTCCAACGTGCGCAATCCGGCGACCATGGCACGACTGCTTCACGGAATAGCCCTTTGATCCTGCTGCTGAACTTCCCCAGCGAAGCCCGCTACCGGATCGATCAGGTCACGATGGATCCCCCCTGAAGCTGGATCTGGTTATGAGACAGCTTCTACTAGCAGCAGCGCTCTATCGCTGGATCCAGCAACGGCTGTGGTGGTGGCTGGGGGGAGCCATGGTCGGCCTGGGTTCGGTGTTCTTTGCGCTGGCCAATTGGGGCACCAGCGACATCACCCGCTTCAGCCACTACCTGGCCATCGATCCCTATGACGTGCTGGACGAACCGCTCTGGATTGCGGCGGCACCATTGATCAGTGCTCTGCCTTATCGATTGGCCAGCATCCATGGACTGGTAGCGGGCGGGTTTGCCCTCATGCCCCTGCCGCTCTCACGGGTGTTGCAACGTCCCCAATGGGGCGGGCTCTGGGCCCTGCTAGTGCTCTAGTCACCGCTACTGCGCAACTTTCTGCAGAACGGGGTTACCGGCCAGGCCCTGGCAACCGTGCTGATCACCCCTCTGCTGCATCTAGGCGGGCTGGGAGCAGCTGTCCCAGAAAGAACGGCAGCCCTGTTGCAATTCAGGGGTCGGCAGGGTGAGCGCTGTGGACAGTGTTTGGGCAGCTTCCACAGCATCCACCGTAGGGCCATCACGCCAGGCCAACGCCTGCTGCTGCCACTGGCTCACGAAGGCGCGGTGATCCTCCTCCGGCCGAGAGCCAGCACAACGCTCGGAATCGATCAGCTCGTGCAGCCGCGTGAGGTCATCCACTAGACGGCCGGGATGCCCGGGTGCCTGCCAGAGCAGGGTCCGCGCCCAGTTACTGCTCACCCGAAGCAGCACATCCCCGGGGACAGCCTCAACGTCCACCTGCATCAGCAGATCCCTGGAGGCATCACTCAACGGAGGAAGCCTGGCTGAATCGCCGCGACGCAGCTGCAGATGGCCCAGCAGATTCCAACAGGACACCAGACGTTTGAGCCTGTTCTCCCGGTTGCGGAAACCACACCGCGGCGTGTCAGGGTCCGCCTGCAGACGTGCAATCTCCGCCTCCAGCAAAGGAATGCAGCGATCCGCCTCAGCCCTATGGCCTAGCCGCAGATGGGTCCAACCCAAAGCGATCAGGGAATAGGCCCGCTGATGCGCCGGCAGCTCGGGCAGATGCTGCAGTCGTTCCAGCAACGCAACCTGAACAGTCACCTCAGCCGGCCGGTGGGCGCGCTGAAACAACAACCTGTCCACCAGCTCCTGCCGCTGACGGGGCGCCATGCCGTTCAGCAGGCTCACCATCGTTTCCACATCACCGCTGCGGTAGGCCGTGCGGAATTGCTCCTTGCTGCCGTCCCCACTGGGCCGCCTCCCCCGCAGCTGCTGCACCAACTGCAGCAACCAGACCGGCCAGCACCAGACCGGCCGCAGGGCATACCAAACCAGCCGATGCAGACCCGTCACAGCCATGCGACCCCTCTGATCCCCCGGCAGCAGCCGCAGCGGCAACAGGCGCACCAGCGACGCGGGCAACATCAACAGATCTCCCCAGAACAGCGTTCTGCGGAGACGTCGCACCTCGTCATCCACCTCGATCGGGGCCCGCAGCACCGACTCCACATCCACCCGCCAGCTGCTGCTGGTTGGATCCCACACGTAACTACTGCCCCGGCGCTGGGCCGTCCATGGACAGGACGCTGCCAGGACACGATTGGCCATGGCGCTGGCCCGCTTCTGGGCCTTGGCTCGGGCCTCCAGGAAAGGAGACAACGTCATGGCAGGGCCTGCACCGATGCGCTCAAGGGCGGAATGGCGGATCACCCCGAGCTGGAGGGGCTGAAGGGGAGGACCCTCGCCACTCCGAACAGCCATCACCCGAGCCCTCAGATCCTTGTCATCGAAGCCATAACCGATCAGGAATTCATTGAATCCACCCACGGCCTCGACCAAGGCGCGATCCAGGATCCACTGCCCCAGACGACCATCCGGCCCACTGCCGAAGCTGCAGAGAGCGTCATCCCGCAGCAGCTCCGACGGATCCAGGTCGGGCTCGGGCCAGCAATCGGCATCGAGCTTGAACAACACGGAGCCGCGAGCCAGTTCAAGGGCCAGGTTGTAGGCACGGCAGAGATGCCAGTCCCGTTCACCATCCACACGGATGAGACGCAGGCGGGGGTCAGCCGGCAACTGCTCACGCAGCAGCGGTTCCGCGCTGCTCCAGTCGAGGATCAGATGCTCGTGATGGTGCGGCCAATCCGCTACCTTCCGGGTGGTTTCCAACAGATGCTCCCGTCGGTTCATGCAGACGGTGACGATGCTCAAGCTGTTCAGCGTCATCACGAGCGCAGGGAGGGAGAGGCCACGATCCGCTCGAGCAGTTCGGCGATAGCCGCCCAGTGGTGCTGAACGGTGAACTGCATAGACACCCGCCGCTGCCCCGCAGCACCCAGACGGGCAGCCAGAGCGGGCTCCAGCACGAGCCGGCGCATTGCTACTGCCATGCCATCCACATCGCCTTCGGAAACCAGCAGACCGGTTTCGCCATCGCGAACCACCTCCGGGATTCCGGCGTGGCGCGTCGCCACGACGGGTAAACCACTGAGCTGCGCTTCCATCACCGCCACAGGATTCCCTTCACTGTCGCCATCCGGCGCCACGATCGAATGCTGCACGAACCCACGCACCTGACGCATCCGCTCAGCGATGGACGGCTGTGACTGCACTCCCAGCAACACGAC
>QCSJ01000113.1 GCA_003211535.1 Synechococcus sp. AG-670-A05
CGACTGTCCGGTTGCGAGGCACCTGTGATGGACGACAACGAAACGAGCGTGCAACAACTGCTCGAGCGGATCAGCAGAAGCATAAGCTTCATGGAAGGCGTTGATCCAGTCGACCTTGATGGGGCCGAACGGAGGCAGATCCGACTCCCCATCCCCACGAGCATGGGAGGTGAGCTTGTCTTTGAAGGGGGGGACTTTCTCCGATCCTTCGTGCTTCCGAATGCTTATTTCCACGTGAGTACTGCCTTTGCCATCCTGCGGCACAACGGTGTGCCGATCGGAAAGTTCGATTACCTCCTTGGTGAAGAGGCTCCTTGAAGGGCAGCTGCTCCCGTAATCTCACCCAGCTACAGACGAGGTGATGCCGAAGAAGCGCCGCAAGCTGAACAAGCAGATGGAAGCCGACATGGCGACCGCGAAGCGCAAGATCGAACTGATCTCAGCGCTGATCAACGACATCCGCGACGAGGAGATCCAGGGGGAGTACCTGGAGGCATTTGGGCAGGTTCGATCAGCGTTTGTGAATCTTGTGGCCAAATACACCACCGAAGGCTTCTGCGAGGAAACCGAAGGACTCCTCGCTCTTTACGAAGGTCTGATTGATCAGTTTGAAGCGGACTACGAGCTCTGACATCAGACGCCAATCGCCCTTACAGCTGAACCACCGTTTGACTTTTGACTAGGGGATAATCAGAGCATTACGTCAGGCCCATGCCCCTCCGGCACAACAAGGCTCAGGTGTCACCCCTCCGTCTGAAGATCACATTGCTGATTGCTGGCTTCGGCCCTCTGATCGCCATTGGCTTCTGGCTGCAGTCCAAAGGATTCTTTAGCTGATTAGTGATCTTCGGTCCTTTGGAGCACAGCTGCTGCTGTCTCTGCTCATAGGATCAGCTCCCTAGCACAGACGGTCCAACGCACGCTCCAGTACTAAGACATCACATCCAAGGCGAACTGATTCCAGATGAAAGCATCAAAGATGTGAAAGTTCTGATGCATCCCCAGCTCGGACGGCTGGAGATGAGCCAGTAAGCCCTCAAGTCGGTTGAAAGCCCCTACTTGGAAAACGACCATTTCCGCTGGCGTCAACTCGGGCAATAAAGATAGGGATGGAACATTCTCGACCAATATCAATGGCAGCAGCAATTACAGGTGTAATAGTGGCAAGCATAAGTTCAATACTGTTTTGACTTATAGCAAAAATATAACAATGAGGAGACATCTAAGCTTTAAACGGAAGAGATTCTGGCATCCATCTGATACGATCATTTCTTAGACGGAAGAATCACCATTTTCGCCAAGAGCAGAAATCAGTAAAACAGCTTAAATGATTCAAGGATGAGTGCAGTTGAGGGTAAAGTCTGTGTTTGCTTTCTATTGAGAGAAGCCATAACGATACAACATTCACTTTCATTTGCACCCCCATCGCACTGACGCGAAGGAAGAGAAAAAACTTTAGCAGCAATGAATATTGCGGAAATGCCCTTGGTGGCGGAAGCATTATTACCGATTTCAGCCGTTCCCCGACAAATCGTTTAGCTTTAGCCTGGACAACACTATCCCAGCAAATGTGGCTGAGAAATTAAAACCGACGAATACTTTCAGCAAATCGATTAAACACTTCCATTCTTCAACAGTGGACTGTTCACTACGCTACGGTTCATTTACATATATAACAGCCTAAGCACACCGGAAAGTGACAACCGCATCACCGGACGAGTGGGCTACGAGTTCTAACCAATGATCAAGCCACCTCTGGATGCTGAATCGCTTCGTCAGATGTTTACAAAGCCCTATGGAGTAGCAGGGCCAACATCCGAGCAGTGGAGAGCCGTGTACGCCGAGAATGTCCATTTTATCGATCCGACTCAGGAAAAGCATGGTTTGGAGTCCTACATAAGGGCTCAGGACTGCTTGATCCGACGCGACGACGATTTGTTCCTCGAAACGAGAAATGTTTCCGTAACGGGGAGCCTAGAATTTGCGGAATGGCGGATGGGCCTCAAAATCAAGGGTCTCTAGTTCACCTATCCAGGAACAACCCGACTTATGTTTAGGGAAGACGGCCACATTGTCAAGCACCGAGACTATTCTGATTTTGTAGGTCCAACATTCGGATCCGTTCCAATTCTCGGCTCTATTGTTCGCTGGATCTATAAAAGAATTATCTCTTGACATTTTAATCAGAGCAGTGATAATTCATCAACTTCTTCAGGCCAGACGGATCAGGAGCTCGACAAATTAACTGCCTAGATCGACGAACTGGATCGAAGAAAGGGATGCTGATACCGAGCAGTGGCTCACCGAACTGGCTGCAAAACTTTTCAACATACGTGTAAATTCCGAGATGAACTACTACATCTATACTCTTATCGCCAGACCTTCTACCTGACTGAAGCAGAAGTATCCAGATCAGAGCCTTCGCCACAGACTTGCAAAACTGGTATGAAGAAATTTGAGCAGCTCATGCATGGATCCAGCAGTGCACCCAACGTCTGTTCAGCTGAATCAGTGACATGACACTCGGTGAGCTCTTCCTTGAAGCGATGTCGAGCGGCGTGATCACGGGCGGAGAATGACCTGGATCACGGACCACCAGACTCAGTTCAGTCACCTAGAAGAGGCTGTCGCCCTACGACTCGGACAATTGATCGATGAAGGAAGCTTCTCAGCTGGGATGCAAGATGGCGTTGAACTGACGAGCTGTCAGCCTTCCTGACACCGGGGGCGACGACGCGGCCTCCGGTTCCTTAGACGCTTAACTAGACGGACACGGGCAGCGAACTGAGTCCGTTGCTCAAACGTGGTCAACCGCCAGCCCAGCCAGGAGACACCCATCAGGATCACCAAAACGAAGAACAACGCAACATTCACAGATCAGAGGCAAAGGTTGCTGGCCCAGAGCTTTTCGTCATCTCTCAGATGATCACGAACACATGTGGTGACACAAGAACCATGGTCGAGCGAACACGACGTGATGCAGTCAAGACAGGCGACTAGGACATCCATACGGCGACGTTCTTCAGAAATCAGTGACGCACGAGATCACATCAGCATTTTACGTAAGCAACTGTTGACTATCCGAGTTTTGATGAAGACCAATGAAGTGCGCCTAGAGCTGGCCATCTTCATGAAAGCTGCATTCCAGAAGGGCGGCGTAAAGCAACCGTTGCAGGCTCTGGAGATCCTGTTGCTCACGTGGATCAGGCCCACCCGGCCATCGCTCGAGGTAGTAGGCCACGGAACGATGCAACAAGCGAATGGCGTCGGCATCGAGGTCGAACTGAAGCCTTGGCTCTGAATCAGTCATGGAAGAATTCTGACCCAGAACAGGCTTAACACGACGAGCAACTAGGAGCAGTACAGACGTACTTGGTCATGGTCGCGTTTACGTGAGAAACACGAAGAATATGCCCTGGACAACGCTCACCACGGCCGAGTTGCGCCCCAGTCGGTCGTGCATGGTTTGCATCACCTCCCAACAATTCCACCATGCCCTGACTGAGGACGGAACCACCATTCTCCCCGGCAGCCGTCACGAACAGCATTTACCCCAGGAAGCGCATCTGAACTATCGCTGCCACCAATGGATGCAACGTCCTGAACAGGGAATGGCTCGTGCCCGGAAGCCGCATGACCTGACAATTAGAAGAATCATCATTAGGCTAAAAAAAATTGCAAGCTGATGTTAAACAGATTCAGAAATTTAATAGTAATCAGCGTGATCACCTGCATCACGCTTGCAAGCTTGAACGTGTTCACACCAACTCTCCGGGCAGGAGAAAGTAGTGATCACGGATCGACACTTAAAATCAACCCGGAAATCCCCCTTGAGGAGCAGCCGTTCTACGAAGAACTGCAAAAACGCCGCAGTAGATGGTCAGATAATCCGATCGGTGAAGTCGTAGGTAACACCCCGCAAGACACCCTTTTGAATTTTTATGCCGCAATGGCGATTGTAGGCACAGAAGTCGATCGGATTTCGCAATCGGCAGACGTTACGAATGGACTCCGCTGGGATTCGAACACCCAGTACGAGATCAAAGAGCTCGAACATCTTTTTGAAGTTGCCGTCAAAGCACTCGACAGCTCTGGATTCCCGGAGAGCGTGCGACAT
>QCSJ01000114.1 GCA_003211535.1 Synechococcus sp. AG-670-A05
AGACCTGTACAATTGATCAAACTAGGAGGACATAGGTTCGTTTACTTTAATCAATTGACTATATTAATATATCTACCGATTAAACCAACGACCAAGACTTGTGTCAATTTCCTATCAAATTTGATTGCAAGCATCAGCGACAATTTTGGCTTCGTGGACATTCACAGGAATCTCCCATTCTTTCCACTGACCTTCTAAGCCTGTGAAATTAAAAAGCCTATCTTGGCAATAAATACCAAGAAAAAGACTCTGGCCTTGTTGATTTTTAGCGGGTATAATAATAGCAAAATCAATTTTACGAGCATTCTGGAAATCTAGACGTAGGGGTCCATACTTTCGTTCTTGCGCCATAACGTGAGATGTTAGTGAAATGATGCCTAAAAATCCGAAAAATCGTTTCATATAAGAAAATAATTAAACAACTGCCTGGTCTTCAGATTTCGTTAGCTCCCAACGTAATATCTCAATTTTACGCAAACAAGAGCCGTAATGTGAGCAAGCGTGAGGGTTTGAAGGAATAAATTCCTCTCGGCAATGCATCAATCGAAAGATATCGATTTGTTCTTTTAGATACCAATCCATAGTCGATAGAGTTCATTAATATAATTTAGTGATGTGTCTTGAGAATCCGCACCAGTAATATCAAGCAATGTCCGGAACTCAACAACATAAACTGTTCAACTGGTGACACTTCAAGGAATGGACCAAGTAATCCAGCATTTCACTGATGGCATCGACTTAATCCCTTATGCCCGTCGAGCGAAACCTGCTATTACGGCGCTCATGAAATATAACTTCAGCAGCATCATCTTCACAAGTAATACTTCCCAATGGACAAGCCAAAGCGCGAAAAGGCTTGTGTTTTCCTTCGACGACGAGACTTCCAATCGATTGAGCGTTGGTGATGTGGATAGTCATTGGTAAAACTTTACTTACCATGGTCTAAGCCTGCTCTTACTGAGGTAGTCGTATCACCTCTCACCAAACAAACCCTCAAGCCTCACCTACCTGAACCGTGATCCTTCTCCAATCGCTGACGAGATTGGAAAAAACCGTGACTCCAAACAGAGGAGAGGCCCCACAGAGTCTTCACAATCGCTGTCAACACAACAGTAGAAACAGGTATCAATGGTCATCCCTCAAAATCCTGGACGAGGCAAACCGCCAAGCGACGATTGAACTGGCAGAGGCACCGAACGCAAGAAATGCGATCAGCATCTGGGAAGTAGTCATGGGAAACTTTACGGACGCATATTCATAGCTACTCACTAACGACTGGCGCCGTTGTTACCAATTAGGAACAGAAACCACTGGTCACAAAGTAGGCGTGTCATTCGCGCAATGCAGCTAACCAACTAAATAGACGCGTTCCACCATGGCAAGAACCACCGCGAAAGAACGCTTAGCCAGTAGGGATCATGCGTTAGCACTACTTTCTGAAGCAGAAGCTTCAGAAAGTAGTGCTTCTTGTGACTGGAAAGTACAAGGTATCTGAGAGGACTGCCCAACGGGGTTTGACTTGGGGGAGAAACAGACTGGTAGGAGAACTAAGTTCGACAGAAGTTAAAGAGCCGTTGGCATCTTATTGCCATAGAACTCAGACCATCGTTCCGAAAGCGGAAGCTGCTAGTGCATTCGTTGCCACTGTTTCGGGCATGAACCTGATTTACCAGGCATTTCTGTCACACGAGCTGGACAGTGTTAACAGCAATCGTTATCGGGGTTACAGGCACGGCAACACTCATTGATAAGTTGCCAGCGTGGTCGCCTTCTTCGATAATCGAAACTGATATATCGCTGTGAGGAAGACGAAACTTGCGCTGCTATTGGTATTCCGGCGCCTCATGGGCGGCCTTCGCAACAAATAGGATTCAAATTCAATTATGTTGATCATATTACCTTCGTAAACTTCACGAACATCAGTCTGTAGATCTCTGCAAAAAAGCGAGTGTTGAACTTCGCCAGATAAGGCTCAACAGCTTGGAGGTAAGGCCCCATCACTGTGGGGTTGGTGATCGCGACAGAGACGTTCGAGCAACCCTTAGCCATTTGAGCTATGAACTGTACTGGCAGCAGTTCTAGTAGCTAAACCAACAATCCCGTGGTGCCCAGACAATCTCATCCTGCCATATAAGTGCCCATAGCTTGCACTTCTTAGTCGGGTGCTGGACCTGCTACAGCTGGTTATGTGCCCAACGACAATCTCGTTAGCAGAACCTCTGCTGCGCTCCCATTGCGCCATCTGTGCGACCACGAGATCACTAAAACCCTTTCCTTCGCTGACAAGCGTTAACGATGATTCACGGCGTCAGTTGCGTTCAGCTCTACTAGTCCTTGCCATAATGTGTTTGAACAATTTACAGGTTAGCTGTTTTAAAGATGATTAATCAGTCGACCTTCTTATAGTCAAATCTAAACAATCTCCACTACGTAACCACTAAATGAGTCGAGATGGTTTACGAAGATGTCTTCAATGACTTTACTGGTTTGATCATCTTTGGGATCTTTGTAGGCGAGTGGCAAAAACAAATTAATGTCGATGGTACGAGTATTTTTTGGCTATAATAAAAGATTTACATATATATCGTCCTGTTGAGTGTTGCTGATAAAATCCTCACCTTTTTACCATTGACCTTCACCTTGAACCTACTTTTGGAAATCGTCGTATTGCGAATAATTGAATCAAACTATATTGACAATGTATTTTCATCCAGCATTGCTGGCGCAACCAAAAGCTATATAATATCGCGTCATTACCTCCTGAGACAATACCAGAGTCCTTAATTGTTGCCATATCGTTTCCTGCCAAGTCCTCGGCAACTTTGGTGACCTGTTAACCACTGAGATCTCTATATGAAACAAAAATCGACTCACGTAAGTCAAGATTCATCTTGGTGGCGAGGATAATTATACCGTCCTCAGACTCAGTTGAAATGCCAAGAATTTCCTACTTCTTGTTTGCAGACTTAGCCTTTAACCGTCTCTTTGAAGGAATAGAATCGTAAATGGATGCTGAGAGGGACAAGGTGATTTGGTTGCCTGCAAACTCACCATCGTCAATCACCAGCGAATTCTGCTGCGAGCCTTAGTTGTTTAAAGACAAAGACACTAAAGGATTCAAGGTCAACAACAGATAGCGATTCGATGAAACCTAGCGTCTGATCACCAGCAAAATACAAATAATTAAAAGGTAGAGAGGCTAATGGATCCAGCTCTTTTTCAACTGTTGCGATGACCTTACCGTCATAAGAAAATATCTCAGCATTGGTAGACTTATACTCTCTTTTGTTCTTAAAGAGAGTATAAATTCCCACTACTATGAAGGGTAGACGAAAGGACATTGTCAAACTGTAGGGTTATACAATTAACACTCAGCGTGGCGTTAATAAGATTTGGTGGGTCGCCAGTAGGGGTTGGTTCTGACGTAGCTGTTGGGACTGGCACAGGTGCTGGTGTTGATTCTGGCGTAGGTGCTGGAGCTGAAGCAGAAGTTGATTATGCGTTATAAAAGTATCCTGTCCCTATAAGTTTTCGAACCAAGGAGCTTTGATTTGCTTGCATCTGAGTAAATTTGTAGTGAAAATTAATCCCCACTTTACGTAAGATCGCCTTCTTTGATCTATGCAATTATCCTACGGTTTATGTTCTTTAAAATTGGTGTAATACCGTTCTGTTTATCTGGCCTAGAAAGGTCATCTACATCAACACCATTCCCTGAGATTTCCCAGTAAACACTTGAGATCGCGGACTCGTCAAGCTTTAGAAGTATTGCAGAAATTTCATCTCGCTCCTTTAGTAAGCCGCACTGCTCTCATCTGATCTGCTTACAGACTAAGCAAATTCAAGTGTTCGAGATGAAAGCAAAAATTTCACTAGATTCAGCGAGTTTTTGAGA
>QCSJ01000115.1 GCA_003211535.1 Synechococcus sp. AG-670-A05
CAGTCCTCAAGTGGCCAACATTAAGGTTGTGCGCCGAGGTAAAGTTCGCCGGGCGAAGCTTTTTTATCTGCGGGAACGGGTGGGCAAGGCCACCCGCGTGAAGCAGCGCTTCGATCGCTGAGGTTTCGGCCTCGTTTAATCAAGTTGTCGGCATTTCGATGCCGGCCAGGGGTTCATCGCCTTGCGTCGTTAGTTCAGTTGGTAGAACGCAGGTCTCCAAAACCTGATGTCGGGGGTTCGAGTCCTCCACGGCGCGTCCGATGAATCCCTTTTGTGTAGTTTCCCGGTTCTGAGCATGGAGTTGGATCTTCAACCTGGTGATGTCGTAAAGGTGCTCGAGTCAGCCGCCCTCGGCTGGGTTCGAGCCCGTGTAATCCGCGTCAAATCAGGTGGGCGCGTGGTTGTGCAGAGCGATCAAGGTCGGGAGTTCACTGCCCGAGGGAATCAAGTTCGTCTCATCGAGCCAGCCGGCTTCCGCCCCTGATGGCAAGTTCCTTTAATCCGAAAACCCCCGATGGCGATGTCATCGGGGGTTTTGTTGTGTCCTGACCTCAACAAGGCAGTGCAGCACAGGTTTTTAACGGAATTGTTGACGGACGGCAGGGCGAGGGTCAATACTACTTTGGTCGCGCAGGCGACACAGATCAGATGCCGCAGGGCGAGTCCCTTGTGTCTGTATCCGGTCTGGGACCGTAGTTCAACCGGTTAGAGCACCGCCCTGTCACGGCGGAAGTTGCGGGTTCGAATCCCGTCGGTCCCGTTTCCACAACCCGAAAACGCAATGGTGCGCGTTCGTCTGGCTCCCAGCCCCACGGGCAAGCTCCACATCGGCACGGCTCGCACGGCCTTGTTCAACTGGTTGTTTGCTCGCCGTCAGCAGGGCTCCTTCCTGCTGAGAATTGAAGACACCGACAAAGAAAGGTCCAAACCCGAATACACCCAGAACATTCTCGAAGGTCTGCGCTGGCTCGGGATCGACTGGGACGAAGAGCCGCTGATCCAGAGCGAACAGGTGAACCAGCACCGATCCGCCATCGAAACACTATTGGATAAGGGTCTGGCCTACCGCTGCTATGCCAGCGAGGCTGAGCTGGACGCCATGCGGGAGGCCCAGAAGACAAGCAACCGGGCACCACGTTACGACAACCGTCACCGCAATCTCACCCCGGAGCAGGAAACGGCCTTTCAGACGGAGGGACGGGAAGCCGTGATCCGATTCCGCATCGATGACAACGCTGACATCCGTTGGACCGACATGGTGCGAGGCGCCATGTCCTGGCGGGGTGCGGATCTCGGCGGCGACATGGTCGTGGCGCGCAGGGCCCCCGCCGATCAAATTGGAGATCCCCTTTACAACCTCGTGGTGGTGGTGGATGACGCCGCCATGGCCATCAGCCATGTGATCCGCGGTGAAGACCACATCGCCAACACGGCCAAGCAGCTGCTGCTCTACGAAGCCCTCGATCTGCCTGCACCGACCTTCGCCCATACACCCCTAATTCTGAATGCTGAAGGCCGGAAGCTCTCCAAACGGGATGGGGTGACCTCCATCAACGACTTCCGCACGATGGGATACACCGCGGAGGCGATTGCCAATTACATGACCCTGCTGGGCTGGTCTGTGCCGGAGGGGATGGAGGAGCGCTTCACCCTGCCGGAAGCAGCAGCGATGTTCAGCTTCGATCGGGTTAACAAAGCCGGTGCCCGCTTTGATTGGGACAAGCTCAACTGGCTCAACGGACAGGTGCTGCACGCCCTGCCAGCACAGCAGCTGCTGAATGACCTTCGTCCTCTCTGGAGCGAACAGGGTTGGACGCTGCCGGATGACGGCGGCTGGGGGCTGGACTTGTGCGAACTGCTGGGACCATCCCTAACACTGCTCAAAGACGGAGTGGACCAGGCGAAACCGTTCTTCGAACGGCCTGATCTTGAGGAAGATGGTTCGAGCCAACTGGAGGCAGACGGAGCTCGGACGGCCGTTGCTCAATTGCTGCAGACCCTCAAGGCGGAGCCCTGGGATGGCAGCGACACGAATCGCGCCAAACAGCTGCTCGGGGACGCCGCCAAGGGCGCCGGCGTCAAGAAGGGGATTGTGATGAAATCCCTGCGTGCCGCCCTGCTCGGGCGGCTGCAGGGTCCCGACTTAATCACCACATGGTCTCTACTGGCCAGGATCGGGGAGGACCTCCCCAGATTGCAGCGTTGTCTCGCCTGAGGACGTCGTCGCACCACCGGATTCTTCGATCAGTCCCAGGGCACGGGCCAAGGGTTGAGCAGTGAGGCCCTGCAGCCCAACGGTCATCAGGATCGTCAGAAAAACCAGGCCCTGCAGGCGACCGGCCCCCAGGATCCCCGCCTGCTCCAGCCGGATGGCAAACAAGGACGCAACCGATGCAGTGACTATCCCTCGCGGTGCCAGCCAGCCAAGAAAGACCTTCTGAGGACCATTCAGTGGAAGGCCGACCGTTGCCACACCAACCGCAATCGGTCGGACCACAAGCATCAGCACGAGCACGCAGCTGATTCCTCCCCAGCCCAGTGGGCTCAAGTCCGCCCAGGACACGTCAGCGGCAAGTAGTGGGAACAGCATAGTGATCGCCAATTGCGCCAGCTCCTGGATCAGACCATCCAGATCGGCGGTGTGCACCGTCTGGCGACGCCCAACCACGATGCCCGCCGCCACCGAAGCCGGCAGGGCCGATTCCGGCAATATCCACTCGCTGACGCCATACATCAGAAACAACATCCCAAGCGTGAGCTGCAGCGGCAGGCCGGAAGACTGATCGGGCTTCAACCGCTGCAACAGTTCCGACAGCAGCCACCCGACACTGGCGCCGATCAGCACACCCCCACCGAGCCGCTCCAGAAGGCCCAGGACCAGTTCGCGCCAACCGTGCAAGTTGCCCAGGAGCAACTCAAGCAGCAACAGAGCCAGCACCGCGCCTATCGGCTCAAGCACCAGGCCCTCCGCCTCGAGCACATCTCCGAGCGGAGCCGCCAGACGCATCTGACGGACAAGAGGCGTCACCACGGTGGGACCAGTGGCCAGAACAATGGCGCTGAACACCGCAGCGACGGACCAGCTAAGTCCTGCCAGCCAGTGAGCCGCCAGCAGCCCCGCGCCGAGGGAGATCAGCAGCCGCAGAACAGCGATCCTCTTCACGGTCTCCCGGATAGTGTCCCCTGGCAGTCGCAGATTGAGGCCGCCATCGAACAGCACCAGGCTGACCAGGAGGCCAACGACCGTGCCCAACCCTGGGCCAAGGTCGAGTGGCTCCACCAGACCGAGGCCGGATCGACCAATCAACAGCCCTGACAACAGCAGCAGCACGACCCCCGGCAGTTCCGAGACCGCTGCCAAGAGCTGCGCACTTGCCCCGGCAAACACCGTGACCCCCCAGAGCAGACCCAGACGCTCAGGTGTCATCGACGGATGAAAACTTAGGTCTCATACGAACGCCGATCACCGCTTCCGGTCGCACTACCAGATATTCGCCCTCGAGATCACTGATGGGAAAATTGACAAACCCGCCTTGCCCTTCAGCGTTCACCACCCCCTGGTACCACTCCTGGAGCATCTCGCGCCGTGGGAAGAACACCCACTTGGTCTGACCTCCCACCTGATGGAGATGCACGGCATAGTGTCGCGGTGTTCGGGACATCAGGACTGGATGAAGGCCGATGGAGTCTCCTCAGGATGCCGGATGGGATCAGTGCATGCCCATCGGAACGGTTTCAAGAGGCATCCCCGTGATGCATAGAGAGGATGGCGCGGATGTCCGGCGCGCGTGAGTGCCAGAGCC
>QCSJ01000116.1 GCA_003211535.1 Synechococcus sp. AG-670-A05
TAGTCTTGAAGGGGTCAGAACCACTGTCATAACTGTTCGCTCTCCTATTTCCTTATGGCGCAGTATGGTGATATAAATATAATCTGCGGAACCTATGTTCTCGTCCTAGTCCCAGAGTTTTGACCAATACTGCCTCTGCTTCCCAATCTGTGGCTGCCATCTTCACCAGGGTTTGGTCGACAACCATAAGCAATCCAACGTCTACTGCCCTGATTGGACACCAAGGGACCGTGAAGGCACCAAAAAAGGGTGCCGGAGCACCCTTGAGTTCCGATTTGGGACTGTTAATCCGTAACCAGGACCTCACTACTCCTTTTTAGATCCACAAAATCATTGCGTATGACTGGCGTTCAAAGCTTACAGACATTACTGGACAATGCGGTTATTGTCAAAAACCGCACCGAAGCTGTGTCGATGCCAATTCACGTAGGGGATTCGGGTAAGCAAGGCAAAATCACATCAGCACGATCCGATAGACACTACTCATGAACGGAAAACTACTGGTCATCGGAATTGCCCTCTTCTTCCTCCTCTTCTTTGCGTATGAGTCTTGGATGATGCGAGGTCTTCCTCACTGAATAGATCATCACCCTCTAATTACTTGTCAATGCATATAGAAAATAAGTGGATTAGGTCTACTCTATGCGCATCACCAGGTCTGATGCTTGCGATCGGCATTACAATAATGTGAGACCAGACAAGTGCCCTGATAGTGATAACCGGAGGATTAGTATCGCTCGTCGCCCTAGTGTGTTGAGTTCCCGATCAAGAGCAAGAATGAATAACCTCTTGGTCGCCATTGCCTTACTCTCGACTGCTAATCCTGCGATGTTGAGACCTCTTGTCCCCGATCCGTATGATTCTTATGCAAAATCATTTCACAGCGTGGTGGAACAGGTCAAAAGATATATGGCATGGCATTAACTTACCCAGGAATTGACGCAGAGCGAAATCGATTATACTTTTATCACCAGATGAATAAGAAATTAGTACCTTTGATATCTTGCCTAGAAGATCACGAAAGTGAGATTTTGGAATATTACCAAGAGGTTAAAGACATGACAGATACTCAGATCAACAGTTTTCAATAAAAATAGATGACGGTCTTTTCCAAGCGCGGCAAGCAATCATGCCGCTGTGTATATCAATCCCTCCCAATAGGTATCACCAAGAACCAGTCTTCAGGATTTCTTCAGTGACAGTTATGTCGTTGTCGGGACTTTTGTGGTTTACACCTCTTAGGTTTGATCTCCCAGAATTCCCGTTGATGTCCCCCACTGAACTCTCATCACTGAAGTGGAGTGACGATGGAGAGTTGTCACCCAATGACACCCTCAACCTGGTGGAGAGGTTGATGCGGGTGGAGGAGGAGTCCAAACGGTCTGACCTCAACTCCAGTCCTATCCCTCAGCAAAAGACTCCAGAGTATCCTTAATCCAGGCTTGCTTAGGTCCCTCGATACGACAACTTTTAAAAGGCGTATAGGATAAAACGCCTTATACAGAAGACGATAACGATTGATAGTGCAAATTCCGTTTTATAAAACAACTGTATAGTCGAATAATTAGATGATTTATATTACTGCTGCAACAAGTCTTCCTGCTCCTATAGTCATAAGGAACGTCATCATAATTACGACATCCCATGCTTTAGATTTAATGAAATAAGGGACTGAGATGGTCATTGCTGTCAAATGTACGACGACACCAGTCACAACATCCAGATGAAGAGTGATGAAATAGGCAGCAATAACCAACCCACTACCAACAATCCTCATTCGTTGAAGCAATTTCACGGAAATAGTACATCAGTCTATAAATTGTAAAGTTCACCTCATGATGTCTGTGAGCATATGTCATTAGGGATAACCGCCAGAAGCGCGTCTCGATGCTTTTATGTAATCAATCCTTGTTCCACTAATGCATCACACTAAGTAATCATAAATTCTCTACGTTCATCAAGTATCTGAGACTTGTCGGAGTAAGCACAAATTTGTCTCCAAATGAGTATGCCATCTATAATTGAATAATCTTATGATCGACTTTCAAGATCTCTTATCCTGATGTAAGTGACAAGTGTCTAAATCCATGAGCAGTCGTTAATCCTCCATATCCCATCTTCTTGATATGAGCACTTAGGGAGTCCTTATGAACGTGCTCATACTCGCTTCCTCTGGGTGAGAAGAAGACATGGTCATTCACTCCATTCAATTCGTAAAGTCTGTTCAGAACGTCTTTAAGTGGTTCGGTCACTGGAACCTGGTATGTCTTACCCGTCTTCATGCGGTCAGCAGGAATCGTCCAGAGGTTCTACTTCCAGTTGATTTCCTCTCACCATGCAGGCGTCATCGAACCCACCCTTATGAAGGTCATCACCAAAACCTTCACCGCAAGACGAAAGACAAGTGCTGCATTGGCATCGTTGCTCTCCAGGTCCTCAAGGAACTGCGGCAATTGCTCCCACTCCAATGAAGGGTTGGACTTGGCAGGTGGTGCTGCCTTCGTTGTGCGGTCTGGGATAGCAGGGGTCTGATTGCGTTCCATCAGTCCCGTCGCCACCGCGTAGTCAAAGCAGGACTTGTGAATTCCAAAGCACTTGTCGGACTGAGAACCCTTGCCTCTGTCGGTGATCATCTTCTTGGCAGCAAAGACCTGACGTCCTGACTGTCTGTCCTTCCACTTGGCATCCCAACTCAGTTCCGTCACTGGTGTGTTGGCACCCAGTTCAGGCATCATCTGGTTCACCAACTTGTTCCGATAGTCCTGGATGGTCCTGGGTTTCATCGGCTTGGGTTGATTGGTGGCACCCCACTGCAGGAGGTCCTCCACCAACTGACTGAAGATTGGACCACTACCCCTCTCCTGCACCTTCTGCTTCTCCTCCTTACGGAGTTCTCTGGGGTCCTGCCCCGTCTCGCGACTCCAGGTTCTGATCCGTTCTCGTTCCTCTCGTGCTGCCTTCAGGGACCACTTGCCGATGCCTCAGCCGTAAGGACCGATCCGAACGTCGATTTGCTTGCCTCCTCCGCCGTGTGGGTGCCGTATCCGCCCAAAGAAGTAATTGCCGCCACCCTTCTGCTTGGGGTAGACAGATATGTAGAGGGAATTCCCATACAGCCGGTTTTGTGCCTGGAACCCGCCTCCAACGACCTGAGTTCCGAATCAGAGAGGGATAACTGACGAATATACCAACAGTCAAGTCTTGTATATCGACAAATATATCAACAATTTACGCGAACATTGGCGATTTTCCACAAACTTGGGCGAGCGTCTAATTCCTTGAAACCCACTACTCTGCAATGGATTTTGGAGGTCCGTGAACTTCACCGAACTAACTAAAAACGGAAAGGATATTTGTTAAATTCAGGTCTTAACACACTGCGGCAAAAGAATACGAACGTTTTCTCCTGAAATCGTTAGCAAATACCCCACCACAAATTCGTGCACTACTCTGAACGCCTGAGAACTACAGCGAAATAGCCAGCCAGGCTTCGAAGAAACGCAATCCTTTACTGGGATCTGAACGACAGACCACGAATCTGAAATGGAAGTCATGATTCAAGATTCCATCTCACGAGGGAAATAACGAAAACTCATTTCGAGTCGTGCGCAATAAAGTCAGGGCGATCACGACGCACCCACGGTCTTTTTGTGCTCATGCCCATTGCA
>QCSJ01000117.1 GCA_003211535.1 Synechococcus sp. AG-670-A05
GCCGATTGAATTGAGGCCTGCTTCTTTCACGATTTCAAGAATCTCCATGACATCACCATAGGTAGATGTCTTGTCAGCATCAATCAATACTTGGTCTATAGATCCATCTTTGCTTATAAGTTTTAGTCTTTCGGAAAGTTCATCTGCGCCTATCTCTTCGTCTTCAAGATAGAGCTTCTTGTTCTTTATCAGAGTAATTGTTATGAGTTTCTTAGCTTTGCCGACTTGCTCTACATCGGAGTTTGTTGGCCTTTGAACGGTAATTTTGTTCTTTTCCGTAAAGACAATGCTGGAAAGCATAAAAAAAATTAATATGGCAAAAAGTACATCGATGAGTGGAAGTATATTGACTTCGCTGTCGGTATAGGATCTTATTGATTGGTATCTTGGTCTCATAATTGTACGTATTATATGCTCTCTTCTTTGAATTTAAATTCAATTTCTAGGGAGACAGCCTGAAGAGTATGAAGTTGAATGCGTCGATAGCTTTTGAAGAGATTGTTGGCGATCAAGGTGGTGATCGCAATCGTTAGGCCTGCCGCAGTTGAGATCAATGCTTCGCTAATGCCAGCCATCACATTCGTGTTGCTTTCACTTATAGCCTGAAGGGTTAAACCACTCATGGAGCGAATCAGTCCTAGTACTGTACCTAAAAGGCCAATTAGAGGTGCAATGGAAATGATGGTCCCTAATGTGTTTTCATGACGACTTAACTCGGGCTCTACACTTGCTAAAGTTAGTTCGATCGAATCTCTGAGTTGTTCCAGATTATTTGGTGTAGGGATTGTGGCTTTCTGGATAAATCTGGTCATGATATGCTCTCTTTCTATAGTCCGAACTTGAAAGTAGTTCTGTCCTTTACAAAAGCATTGATCAAGAAGCTTTCGTTTTAACGAGCTTTGCCCTCTTTTGGTTTTGTACCAAAAGTAAGCACGTTCAAGTATGATACTTAGTGATGCAATCGATGCGATGGCAAGAGGTATAATCGAAATACCTCCGAAGCGACTGAGATCCAAAGCGTTTTATGTTCACTCTCCATTTTGTTTTAAATATACCCTGTTTGTCAGATCAAAATAATTGCCCGTGTCATTTTGAGGTATAGTCTGTATCAATTGACTGTATTGATTGTGCTTCGCTTCGGTTCCGCTTCGTTTTTGTAGAGACATTGATTTGGATTACAGATAAAATTACTGAATAGATTATTTCCAAGATAAACCCTGGGAGGGTTTGCTGATGACTGCTTCGATGCGAAGCGTTCTTGTTTTGATCCTTATTGGCAGTCTTCCCTGCTTGTTTCTTGCTTCACTTTCGATTGGCGATGCAGATGTTGGGCCTCAGCAGGTCTTGAACTATTTTTTTGGAGAAAAGATATCATCGATCGACCGTCTTGTGATTCAGGACATTCGCATGCCTCGTGCTTTGGCTGCGGTGCTTACCGGTGCTGCGCTTGGTATTTCTGGCGCCATGTTGCAGGGCATGTTGAGGAATCCCTTGGCTAGTCCTTTCTTGCTTGGGATCTCATCCGGAGCTGGAGTTTGTGTTGTTATCCTTTTTGCGTTGAATGTTGTTGCTTTCTGGATACCAGTTGGTGCATGGTTTGGAGCCGTTGCTGCAGCCGGCTTGGTGTTTTTGATTTCTTACCAGCGTCAACATATTTCCTTGGAGCGATTGATTCTGGCTGGCGTTGCTGTGAGTAGTGTTCTTGGATCAATACAAGCTATTTTTCTGCTTCGCTCTGACGATACTCGTATTCAGAACTCTCTCACATGGCTTTCTGGCACTTTGGCAGCCCGCACTTGGGATGATCTGGCATTCACATGGATCCCAATAGTGGTTTGCATATTTGCTTCGCTTGTATTTGCGAAGCAACTCAATTTGGCATTGCTTGATGACGACACCAGCCAGTCTCTCGGTTTATCGCTCGTAAAGTTACGACTGATGGTTGGATTTTTTTCAACAATATTAACGGCCTGCGCCGTTTGTATTTCCGGCCTTGTTGGCTTCGTTGGTCTTGTTATTCCCCATATGGTTCGTTTGGTTTGTGGCACCAATTTTATGTATGTCTTGCCTATGTCTGGATTGTTGGGTGCAGTTGTTCTCTTAGGAGCCGATGCACTTGCCAGAACCTATTTGTGGGAACTACCTGTTGGGTTGGTGACATCGCTGATTGGTTCTCCCTTTTTTATCTATCTCCTTCAACGGCGACGTTTACGCCAATCAATGTGATGACTAAATTAAACGCTTGTAAATTAAGTTTTTCTGTTGAAGGATCTTCCATCCTTGAGAATGTTTCTTTGTCTGTTTCGTCTGGTGAATGGTTGGGTATTGCAGGCCTCAACGGATCAGGCAAATCTACGCTGTTGAAGTGTATGGCCGGATTGTTGATCCCCTCTTCGGGGCAAATGTCTATAGATGGTCAGCCATACTCTCAGGTTGATCATATTCATCGCAAACTCTCCATTATGTCTCAGAGTACAGATGTGTTGAGTGCAATGAGTGTTTTAGACCTCGTTCGCCTTGGTCGTTACCCTCATTTACCTGCGTGGAGCTTCTCGCTTTCTTCTATTGATCATGCGCGTGTTGACTATGCACTTGATTTCACGGGGCTAAATGATTTTCGGCATCGTCAAGTTAGTACACTCTCTGGTGGAGAGCGGCAAAGAGCTTTTCTTGCACTGTCTCTCGCTCAGGACGGATCTGTCTTGCTGTTTGACGAACCCACCAATCACCTGGATCTAGTGGCACAGATCCAGATTTTGTCCTTACTCCGTCGTCTTGCCGATCACGGAAAGGTTGTTGTGTCTGTGCTGCACGATCTCAATCAACTCTCCAAGTACTGCTCTCGATTAGCGTTGTTGCGTGATGGTGCCCTTGTTGCAGAAGGGCTATTAAGTCAGGTTTTCACATCTCCTAATCTGAAACTTACTTTTGGGTTGGATATTGATGTTGTTCACTCTTATGATCGACTATGTGCAATCATTTGATCTGAACGAACCCGTCTTTAGAGTTTACCGATATTAACTCCTTTTATTGCGATATTATTTGGGAACGAAGTATTATTTGGGTTAATCAATGAAAATGCGCCATTGGTCTCTTTTTTTCTCCTGTTTTCTATCGCTTACTTTCCCCGGAGTGATTTTTGCTCAGGAAGGCGAGGAGAAAGTTTTAAAAGCTAGACGAGTCGTTGCACTGTCATCCCTTTCTGCTGATCTTGTTGCTTCGGTCAATGCAGATGTTTTGATAGGAGTGCCTGGAACTTCGTTAATCAACAATGATCCGAGATATTCTGCTCTGAAACGCGTTTCCAATGGCCGAAGTCAGCCCAGTGTTGAGCTTATTCTTTCTCTAAATCCTGATCTTGTAATTGGTGCTGAGGGATTTCATTCGCGCATCTTGAAAGCACTCAACAAATTAGGTATTCAGACGCTGGCTGTAAAGGTCAATAGTTGGGACCGTCTTGAACAGGTTTCTCGTACTTTGGAGGAATTAATTGTTAATGCTGGATCTATTGATTCTCGACTGAGTCAATTATGTCCGTCTCGGAAATTGTCTAATTCTTCTAGTGTCAGCGTTTTAATTCTTGCGGGGGTTGCTCCAAAGCTATCGCCCGGGCAGCAGAGCTGGTCAGGATCACTCCTGGATCACTTCGGTCTTGAAAATTCGACC
>QCSJ01000118.1 GCA_003211535.1 Synechococcus sp. AG-670-A05
ACTCTTGCCATGCACCACTTCATCGTGGCTAAGGGCCAGCATGAAGTTTTCGGTGTAGGTGTACCAGATGGAGAAGGTGATGTTGTTCTGGTGGAATTGGCGAAACCATGGATCCAGCTCGAAGTAATCGAGCATGTCGTGCATCCAACCCATGTTCCATTTGAGGTTGAAGCCCAGGCCTCCGATTTCCGTGGGTTGGGTCACCATCGGCCATGTAGTGGATTCCTCCGCGATCGACAGCGCCCCGGGGAAGTGCTGGAACAGCACATGGTTGGCCTGCTGCAGGAACTGGACGGCTTCTGTGTTTTCTCTGCCGCCATGCTCATTGACCAGCCATTCACCATCCGGACGCAGATAGTCCCGGTAGAGCATTGAGGCCACCGCATCGACGCGGATGCCGTCGATGTGGAACTGCTCGAACCAGAACACCAGGTTGGCCACCAGGAAATTGCGAACCTCGTTGCGGCTGTAGTTGAAGATCAGCGTTCCCCACTCTTTGTGCTCACCGATGCGTGGATCGCCATGTTCGTAGAGGTGGGTGCCGTCGAAGAACGCCAGGCCGTGGGAATCCTTGGGGAAGTGGCCGGGTACCCAGTCGATGATCACGCCGATGCCTTCGGCATGGCAGCGGTCGACAAAGGCCCGGAATTCATCCGGTGTGCCGTATCGGCTAGTGGGGGCGTACCAACCCGTGACCTGATAGCCCCAGGAGCCATCGAAGGGATGCTCGGTGATCGGCATCAGCTCGATGTGGGTGAAACCCCGTTCCTTGACGTAAGGGATCAGGCGATCCGCCAGCTCGGCGTAGGTGAGCAGCCGGGCACCGGGCTTCATGTCGGCAGCAGGAACCGGAGCTCGTGGGGCGCCGTCAGGTTGAATCCAGGGTTCTTCGGCGCTGGCATGAATCCAGCTGCCCAGATGCATTTCGTAGACGGAAATCGGCTGATCCAGCGGATTGCGGCTGTCGCGTTGCTGTATCCATGAGTCGTCCGACCAGGCAAAGCCCCCGAGGCGAGCCACCACGGAGCTGTTGTCCGGGCGCACCTCGTGCTGGAAGCCATAGGGATCGGCCTTCTGGTAGCAATGCCCGTCCTGGGTGCGGATTTCGTATTTGTAGAGAGATCCTTCAGCAAACCCTGGAATGAACAATTCCCAGATCCCTCCCAGGCGTTGCTGCATGGGGTGGTGGCGGCCATCCCAGGAGTTGAGATCACCCAGGATCGAAACGCTCATGGCATGCGGTGCCCAGAGGCAGAACATCACACCGGAGATGCCATACAGCTGAGTGAGGTGGGCGCCCATCCGTTGCCAGATGTGGTGGTGATTGCCCTGGGAGAACAAATGGCGATCCATGTCGCCCATCCATTCATCCCGGAACGCCCAGGGATCGTGCTGTTCGTGGGTGATGCCGCCGCGCTCAACACGCACCCTGTAGCTGCTACCTGGATCCTGGCTGAGCGTTGTTTCAAACACCCATGGGTGATTGGGCGCGGTCATGGCTGTTTCCCGACTGCCCTCCAGCAGCGTCACGCTGTGGGCCTCCGGCATCCACACCCGAACCGTCCAACCCGCATCGGCCGGTTGCGGGCCAAGAATCGCGAACGGGTGGTTATGCCGACAGTTCGCGAGACGTTCGCCGTCCTGAACCATCCAGTCGAGGACTGCCGCGCCACCCATGGAAGAACTGTGAAGTGGGCGCGATGTTAAGCGGATTTTTTCGTTGAATCCGCCGACGAATCAGACGAAGTCGCGGTGGATGTCGACGCTGATGATCTGTCCACGGTTGTCGAAGATGACGAACAAGTTGTCGGTGGTATTACCGAATTCAACGGCCACCGGCATCAGCTGCTGATAGCCCCCCTGACTGGCGATCAAGGCATCCTTGATCCTGCTGGAGCCGCCTAAAACCTTGTCGAGCTTGGTCCACTTGCGCTGCAGATCAGCTGGAGCCAGGTCCTGCTGGAGGTTGAGGGACATCTTGCTGCGGGCGTTCAGCCACTTTCCATCGGCCAGATCATCGACCAAGGCCAGGGCTGCGGTTTCGATGGCCTCGACCTGATCGGTCCACTCCCAGGCCAGCAGTTTGCCCTCATCGTCCAGCACGATCAGCAGTAGTTCCTCGTATGTCGCGGAGGTCACCACGGTATCGACCGTGGTGGTGCGATACCCGGGGGAGACGCCGACAACCCTGCTGCTGTTGATGGTCACGCGTTGATCCAGGCGCTTTTGCACCTTCTCCACCGTGATGCTGCTGCGGACGCAGTACAACACAGCCTGGCTAGGTCAGGTCTGTTGTGGTGATTTGGGCGCTGGTGGAGCTGACGAGCTGATCAGTCCGATGGGCGCTGTCAGGGAGAGGGCCAGCAAGGCAGCGGAAAGCTTTACGGCGCGATTGATCAATCGAAACTCAGTCTGCCGGAGTGGAACGGGTTCAGGCTCAGCAGAGAGCCAGCAAGCTCCAGTGTCAAAGTCACCACACGGTGGTTGGCGCTTGGTGCACCGCATGGATGGTCAGGTGTGCCGGGATTCACGCCGACAGCTGGCCAGGCGGCAGCGGCGAGTGAGAGGCGAAGCCGATCGTCGGTGGAGCACGTGGCCAGCAGGGGTTGGAGCAGCACACGGCGCTCCGTTACATGCTCTGCTTCCTCCCCCAGAATCCGAAGCACTCCGCAGCTGAGTTGCTCCACGGCAACACTGCCCTGCGGCAGGCGCGACAGAACCACAAACAGATCAAAGCCGGGTTGATCGGCTCCCACGTGAATCAGTAGCTGTGGCTGCCCAGATAACTCTACGGGGCCTTCAAGCGGTGCTGTAGTGAAGGTGGCCACATCGGCTCGCGCATCCAGCGACTGCCGATCGGCGGGGCCTGCGGACGGGCTGAGATGACCTCCGATGGCTGGCACAGGACGCCAGGGGTCATGAACAATCCGCTCCTCACCAACGCCGGCTTCATTCGGATTCAGCCGGCCGCTGGTGGGATCCAGGCAGGCCAGGCCTTCCCCTTGAAGACTCCAGCGGAGGGGGCTGGGCTGGGGTCGGGTTTTCCATTGTCTTAGGCCGAGATCCCAGAACTGTTGTTGGCGCGGGCCTGGTTGGCCGTGCTTCAGATGTTGATCCAAGAAGCGCAGCAACAACGTCTGGGCCTGGGGCCACCATTGCAGATGGCTGGCCGGTCCGATGTGCAAGTCCGGTGCTCCCCCGGCGTCTTCAGACCTCTTGTAGAGATCGAGGATTCCCAGCAGATGGGGGTCCCACCAGCCCCCCAGCAGCAGCAGCGGTTGCCGCAACCAGGATGTCGGGGGGGCATGGCGGCACCAGAGGGAGGCATCGGCTGGATCTTGCGCCAGCCAGCGGGAGGCCATTCCATCAGGGTCATGCCGTTTCAGCAGTTCGGGACCGTCCCGGAGGTAGCTGCCATCCTCCAGGGCGCGACGGATCGTTCCCCAGGCGCTGCAATCCCTGCGGCGGTGTGCCTGCTGGGCCGCCAGCTGCAGGCCCCAGCTCAGATTCAGGTGCCACCAGTGGGCATTGCCCTCGCTGCTCCAGTGGCGTCGTTCATCCAGTCCCGCCATGGCTGGCGCTAGGCAATCCGG
>QCSJ01000119.1 GCA_003211535.1 Synechococcus sp. AG-670-A05
ACTGTCGGGCAATGCAAGGCTGGGAGGCCCAGCGAGATCCTGCAGCTCTTCAGGCAGTTCCGTCGCTGCCACAGGAAGAACCGTGGGATCTGCCTGAGGACGCTCTCCTTTCAACTCAAGAGCATTGGGATAGGTCGGTTCGTCCTGGCTAAGTACAGGAACAGGTGCTGCCGCCAGCAAACCAGCAGCTAGGACAACACTTGCAGTGAACCGATGCACAGCGGATCGTTATCTGGGCGGAGCTTAGGGACTTTCTCTCTATTAACCGAGAACGGAGGCCACGATGTCAGCCGCCCCATAGACGATCCGCACCGGAACCGGCAGCTGCGTGCATAGCGTCTCCAAGGTCATGTCGTCAAGAAACACTGGCTGTCCCTGCCGCAGCATCACCGATGGCAACAGCAGCTCATCCCCCAGATCCACACCCGCCAGCCCCGTCAGCAGGTCCTCTCCGGTGAGCAGACCGGTCACCACCTGGTCCTGCCCCCAGTAGGGACTAGGCAAGCCCAGCAACTGCAGCTCAACCCCTTCAACACGATTGAGTCGTTCCGTGACCGGGCGCAAGGCCGAGGCCACGATTTTCCCCACCACCCAACTGCAACGGCGTGGTTTCGGGACATATTGGGGCAAACCCTGAGTGGCCTGATCTAGCGATTCCAGAAAAGCACGTATGGTGCCGACGCCATTTTCCTGCTGCGGGAGATCCTCGTACTCCGGCCTTGGCGGCAGGTCTTGCCCAGCCATTAAGTACCACTCGTCCGATAGCCAGGCGAAACGACTGCCGAGACGCAACTGAAACTGTTTCTGCCAAGTCTCCACCTGGTCGATCACCGTGCGGGCACAGGCGGGGTCCACCGGACGCAGACCATCATCAGGGGGGCGAAACCGGGTCAAACCCACGGGCACAACAGCCACTGAGAGAACAGCAGGCCAATCGCCACCAGCAAAACTGGCCAGGTCCTGCAGGCTGCGATCCAGGGCGGCGCCGTCATTGATACCGGGACAAACCACCACCTGGGCGTGGATCTGGAGATCGCGCTCGGCAAACCAGGCCAGTTGCTGCATCAACAGCCCAGCCCGGGGGTTCACCAGCAACCGCTCACGCAACGCCGGCTCGGTGGCATGCACGGAGACATACAGAGGTGATAGTCGTTGCTCATAGATGCGTTGCCAATCGGCGTCCGTCAAGTTGGTCAGGGTCAGATAGGAGCCGTAGAGAAAGCTGAGCCTGAAGTCGTCGTCCTTGAGGTACAGGCTGTCTCGATGGCCGGGGGGCTGTTGATCGATGAAGCAGAACGGGCAGTTGTTGTTGCACTGCCGCAGCCCATCAAAAAGCGCTTCGGTGAAGGCCAGGCCCAGGCCGTCATCGGCATCTTTCTCAAGATCCACCTGATGAAGCTCCCCCGCGGCGTCACGTACCTCCAGGTGCAGGTCTTCTTCGACGCAGAGGTAGCGGTAATCAATCAGGTCCCGTGGCCGGATGCCATTGATGCTGAGCAGCTGATCGCCGGGCTCGAACCCCAGGCCTTCGCCGATGGAGCCTGGCTCTACGCTGTCGACCACAGCCGGCAGGGGCTGGCGAGCCACCGCATCGTGATTGAGAGCCGAGACCGCCACCCCGGCCGAGGGTTCATTCCACAAGGGTTGAACAGAGGAAGGGTTGCTTTCAGTGTGCGCCGTGAATGGACCACCAGGCCAGGAGACCTACACCGAACAGCAGTCGATAAACAACAAACAACCAGGTGCTGTGGCGCTGGAGAAATTCCAGCAACCAGTCGATGGCCAACCAGGACACCACCGTCGCCGCCAGGATTCCAACCAGAAGCGGCAGCGGTCCGGCATCGACCGTCGCAGCCAGGGCATTCTTGAATTCGACGATGCCAGCGATGGTGATCGCCGGAATGCCGAGGAGAAAGGAAAACCGGGCGGCATCGGCCCGCTTCCAGCCATCCAGCAATGACGCGGTAAGGGTGCTGCCGGAGCGGGACACCCCTGGGATCAGGGCCAGCACCTGGGCCAGACCCACCACCAGGCCATCGCGTCCAGAAACATCCGGCAAATGCTTGCGCCGCGGTCCTACCCGTTCAGCTACCGCTAGAAGCAGCGCCATCACGATCGACACAACGGCAATCGAAGGGACGCTACGCAGGGGAGATGTCTCGTAACCTTCATTCCAGATCAACTTCATCGCCAGCCCGACGGCAAGGATCGGCAGCGTGCCCAAAGTCATGGCAATACCGAAGCGTGCTTTGGGTTCCCGCCACTGACCATGGCGAAATGCCTTGATGATCCCCCCCAGCGCCTGGGCAAGATCAAGGCGGAAATAGGCGATCACCGCAACGATGCTGCCCAGTTGAATCGCGGCCGTTACGGACACGCCGGGGTCTCCCCAGCCCAGTAGCACCGGAACCACCTTCAGGTGTGCCGTGCTGCTGATGGGCAGAAATTCCGTCAGCCCCTGCACGATGCCTAGCACCAAATCGCGCCAGCAGGCCTCCCAGAGGCCAAGGGAGACGGAGGGGTCAGCCATTGAAACGGACTAGAGGGATGGACGTTATGTCAGGCACGGGGCCTGGAGATGTCTTCTAAGGTTTCGAGACTTTCTGGTTGACGGGCGGATTTGATCGGAGGCACCTGGCAACTCACCGCCCCCGAACGGTCCTGGACCCTCGCGGTGCCCCGACTTGCTGCAGGCATGGCGATGCTGCCGGTGTTCCTGCAAGCCCCCTGGGTGAGACTGCACCCCTTCTCGGCAACGGTCTTCACAGCTGTTCTGCTGACGATCGGGGTGGTACTGGAGCAGACCGGCCAGCATCAAAAGGCTGAGATCGGTCAGCTGCTGGTGGGGTTCAGCGGCAGCTGGCTGGCCGGCTGTCTGTTCTGGGGATGGCTGCGTGCCCATCCTGTGCTCCATCTGCCCGTCGAGGCTTTCGCACTACCCCTTGCTCTGACTGGCCTAAGAACCCGCTGGCGTCTGGCATCAGCGTTTTATTTGGCGTCGTTGCTGGGGACAGCCGTAACGGATCTGATGATGGCTCTCACCGGCGTGATGCAGGCCTGGCCAGCGGTGGTGATGGCTCCGATCGATCTGGCTCCAAGGCTTCTGCATCAGGCAGGGCTTCAGCTGTTGCATCCCCTGCCAATGCTGTTGCTGGCCCTTGCCGGAGCCATGATTCTGAGACTGGGCCGCAGGTGGACTTCGAAAGGTTCCACCTGGACCATGGCTGGAGCAGTGTTGGTGACAACGGTCTGGGTGGATGGTCTGTTTTTGATTACATCCTTGCTGCAGCCCGGCCTCAGTGGCCTGATCGAGTGAAACGAACTGCAAAAGCTGCTGGTCGAGCTTGAACGGAACGGCCATGGCACTTGTAATGTTCCCTGGCCGGCTCCCGCCGGACGACCTGATCCGATCCCTGACGGAGAGCTGAGATGAAGCGGCTGCTGAGCTGGCTGACCGGTGTGTTGCTGATGGCAGGCCTCATGGCCGGTCTGATC
>QCSJ01000120.1 GCA_003211535.1 Synechococcus sp. AG-670-A05
CAAGCCTGAATGTGGTGAAAACCGGCCAGCCAGACCAGCCGAGTCAGATCAACTGCACTGCAGTCGTTCTCGGCGAAAAAGTGCTTCATAACCAGCCACTTGTGCGCCCGGGGTAAATCCATTGCAGCGCAGTCAATCAAAGCGATTTGACCCCTCAAAAGCACCGGGCAACACCGGCCACCTCACCAAACAAATGCTTAAAGCCACACCAACGTCAGTAGTGAACATCCTCCAATCGTTATCGCCAACCACTGGTCACGAAGATCGCTTGTCATCACAGCGCTGCAGCTGACGATCCATGGCATCAGGTGAGTATTTATGTAAGTGGGCGAAGTATTGCCGTTGTGTATTTGGCATTTTTCAATAAGTGATGTATTTGCTCAATTCGAGGTGAAAGTAAATGATTACCTGATTTACTAGCTCTATTAAAATAAGGATGCTATATTAGTTAAGTTTAATTTTATATGGCCTGGCCAGGAATTATGCCTAGATTCGTAAAAGAGCTTTCTGAATACTTGCCTCAGACAAGAGATGTGTTCGGACTCAAGATTTTTGCTGATTCATCTGTTCCCTCTTCTCAGGTTGATCATGCTGCCAATGTGCTATTTCAATATATTGACAACGACGAAGATGGATTTGCTGACAATACTAAGGTTTTAAATGCGATGCTCAACAGGAATGGAGGAATGATTATTTTTGAATCTGTTGAGGTAGAGAGTGTAAATAAGCAGAAGTACCAGCACATCATCGATGAATATAATTTCTCTTACAGCCGATTGTATAAAGACGATATAAAACCAGTTGGTTCAAGATTTGTTGGTGGCTCATTCGAAGGCGATAATTCAATTGAAGAGATTTTGCATATGGTTACTAAGCAAGGATATGGATTTGCATATCCTTCTGCTTTTGGACTTGCGGGTTACGCTTTACCCGAGGGTGAAGAGACCTCTTTATTGAGCGATGCTGCACGAATAGCAAGAGGCAGGGTTGATGATGATGCAAGGGGTGGTTACCCAGATGAAGCTTGGTATCGACGTTATGACGATGGGTGTGAATGGGAATGTATTGCGACAGAGTATATTTTTTGGGGAATAACATCATTCTTGGACGGCCAGGATTATTCCTGCATGGACTATGATCAAGTTTGTGATAGGCCTCCTTTTGATACAGGTAGTAAATTCTTTGAAGAATGGGAGCTAAATACACCAGAAAAGTTTAAAGCAAGGGACAAGGCATTGCATAAACTATTGACGACCAAGAGGTTCTCCTTCCCCTCTGTACTTCCCGATGGGAACTATTCTGCTCAGGTTGAACAAGTCGAAAATATTCGCAGTCATGCTATTGCCTTACCATTTAAGTTCAAGAAGAAGCATGTAGATAAGATTACAGGTTTTAGCGTGGCCAATGATGTCTTGCAGTTTGATTCTGATAGTTTCGGTCTCGACCGCCATGCTGAATTTGTCTATGGATCAAATTTTGCAGTTGGATCAAGCAAAAAGGAAGTAAAGAAGAATCTTGCCACACAAGACTTTGACTTTATCTATGAAAAGAACTATGAAAAGAATAAGGGTGTTCTCTACTTCAATGAAAATGGCTCAGAAAAAGGTTTTGGGGACGGTGGCATCATTGCAATGCTCATGGGTGGGCCTACTCTAACTATCAGTAATTTGGAGTTTATCTAAGTCATCGATTAATTCGTCTATCTGTATAAATTCCATGGCACGCACCAACGCAAAAGAACGCTTAGCTCGTTGGGAACATGCGTTGGCATTGCTTGCTGACGGTAACAGCTTCAGAACGGTTGCGGCGCTTGTGTCGGGAAAGTACGGGGTATCTGAGAGAACTGCTCAACGGGACTTGACGTGGGCGAGAAACAGACTGGTAGGGGAACTGAGTTCGGCGGAAGTTAAAGAGCTGCTGGCGTGGTTCTGCCATAGAACTCAGACCATCGTTCAGAAATCAGAAGCAGCTGGTGCATATGGTGCTGCTGTTGCTGGCATGAACCTGATTTACCAAGCGGTGCTGTCACGCGAGCTGGACAGTATTCACAGCAATCGCCATCGGGGTTATCGCCACGGCAACACCAGGCGCTAAACGCATTTCTTTCTGCCAGCTCACCGCCTAGTACGGCGTCTGAGCAGATGGCGGTTGTTCAGGACGCAGGCGGCGATAGCTCCAACGCCAAAGGCGATGATCAAAATAAGGTAGTGGGTACGACCTACTTGCGGTTGAAGAGTTGCAAAGCCGCATAGATGATCACGGAAAAGATGATCCAGTTGAGGAAAGCCCTGAGGATCGTCAGGCTAAGAATGATAAGGAGGACAGAGATGGCGGCTCGTTTGACGATGGCCTTAGAGCCATCAGTCATGTACCGCCAGCGGGGGATCAAAGCCATTTGGCTAATTCACTTTTTGAAAAGAGCACGCCAGGCGACGTAGCTGCCCCCACCAAGCAGGGCCAGAGGGAAAAGGAGTTTGCCAAAGGCGAGCAGGAGGAAACCTCCACCACCGATGAGACCGACCTTCTTGACCATGGCCTGACTCTCGTCGGTCATGTTGTTCCACTTGGGAAGAGCCATTACGACACCGAGGCTGCCTATGACTTTTTAAAGCTTCTTGGCTTTGATCGCCATGACCCTGTAATTCTCAGCGCTGATGCCAAGCAACCCGATGGCAAAACAGGACGGCAGGCAATCCTGGACTTCAAGAAGGAAATCGAAGGCAGAGGGTCCAAGGTCGCCAGCGAGAAGATGCTTGGAGTGATGCGTGGGATGTTTGCCTATTCGATCGACCAGGCACGGATGAACGAACCCAACCCTGCTCAGTCGTCACGGTTCTCCAAGGCACAGCACCAACCCCAACCGAATCCATCTCTGGACTGGGACCAGTTACCCAAGTTCTTTTGTTGTGCTGACGAAACTTCTCAAGCCTCTGCGGGCCCTTGCTGTTTGGCGTGACGGTTTATTCAAATCACGTAAGGGATTGAAGGAGGATCGCAATTGACTTTGGTGCGGCTTGAAGCATTCGTTTGGTGAGATAGGCGGTGCTGCCCGGCGCTTTCAAGCGAAAAGACAGTTCTGTGCAGGTGTCGTCCGGGCATTTTCAGGAGTGAACTGTATTGAATCTGAAGCTTTGGATTTCAAGGTTTTCGCCGTTGCTACCAAAAGGATCCAGGCCAAGAGACATTTGTACTGCGTCCTCCAGCAAGAAGCTCCCGATCATTGGGTAAAGGAGATGTCTTTCAAAACAGAGTTCAAGGCGTACATCTCTGCCCGCACCAGGTCCAAGGCAAAGATGTGTACGTACATGGTGGTAGATGACACCACTAGCGAAGTGACCTCGATCGTTCGTCATGGCAAAGGCTTAGTCGGGTAGGCGTTTTCCGGCGCTTTTAAGGGGACAAATCCCTGAGGTTGACTGCAGTGCAATGGATTGACATCGGCGCCCCTTGTCCGCCGGTTTGGAGGTGCCCTTTTTGTTT
>QCSJ01000121.1 GCA_003211535.1 Synechococcus sp. AG-670-A05
TATGGATTTACTTAGATTATCGTCTTTCTTAGTCTTTGTTTTTAGGAAGTTAGCAATCGAATTTTTTAAATTTCATTAGGAGGTAGCTGGCATCAATTAAATTCTCTTGTAGTTTTTAGGATATTATCCGCTTTCACTACACTAATAAAAAAACATTTCTAATCTTTTTAATCTCTTTTCATAGCTGTATGACTCTAAAATATTTGATGATATCGACCCTAGCAAATTACTGGATTGGTATGTTTCATATGCTTTCTTCATCTTATCCTTGTTGAATGTATTCTTCTGCGTATTGAACATTGGATACTCTCTATTGAGAAGTATATTTCTTTCCCATCCATTTTCGTTCGAACATAAAATTGATCCAGAATAAGGCAATTCAATAAACTTTCTAACCATTGAATAGTTTACTGCTTCAGTGAATATATATTTAGATTTTGATAGTATCAATTGGTAATTATGTCTTGCTATATCTCTTGCTTGAATAGCTTTTGTCAATAACTCCTGCGACATAATCTTTTTTGTTTTTACTTCTATCTTGATTTTGGTTATAATTTTTTTTAATTCCTGTATACTCTTAAATGAGTCCTTTAGCAGCTTTCTGGATTCATCACACATGTGGCCCTCTAATTTTCTTATTATCGCCAATCGGTTGTTTTTAAATGATGGCATGCAATTTATCAATAGTTCCTTATCGATATCAGTATATTTTACGTCGTAGCTTGGATCAAGGCTATGTCTTAATGGAATAAATCTATTACGTTCACTAGATTCTCTTATTAGTGAAGTATAGTAGTAAGGGCAGGGTATATTGGGCATAAATTGTTCTTCGTAATTATATATATACATATCTTTTTTAACTAATGCCTCCATAGACCTTTCATAATCTTTACCTGTCATCCTCCATGGGTCTATAATTGCCATATATAATATTGATGTTATCGAGGGAGATTCAATTAGATTATTTAATTTTTTCTTGGACTTGGAAATAGTTGTACATCCTTCTAGAATATTTTTACTTGGTATTTCATTCTCACAACGATTATAAAGATTCGATGCACTCTCATAGGGTGTTTCATCTTCCAAAATGTTGTATAATTCGTTTTCAATGCATAAAAAGTCGATATCTTTTTTTTGAGCTATAAGCCTATCAATTTCACCTTCGCAGGATAGATCAAAACTAGGATCTTCAATTGTTGAATATGAATCAATTGCCTTTTTGAATAACTCTAATTCAGGCGATAGATTGTATACTAAATTTGAGTATATGTAAGCTATTCGCATTGAAATACTTAAATCATTTATTTTACACGTATAATGTCTTTACTTATTTTTTGAACTAATTCTTAACGTCAATCCTTCCGTCCTCGATTTTTTCTAATATCTTTAAATCTTTCTCGTAAATTGTCACCTAGTATCTTTATACTGCATAATTTCAATATAATTTTCTACTTCCTCTAAAGTCTCTTGAGCCAACAAAAAAACTTCTTAATGAAACAATATTTGACAGGCTTCACCCATTCGTTTTTAGTAATTTACATCAGTATTTATCTTTTTTATTTGATTTGATTTACACTTGCCATTAAGAATCATATTTGAATTCTTTTAAATTTCATATGGCTTTTATCAGTTTTTTCTGGTCAATCTATCTTCCTTAAGTATTATTTACTCTACGGTGATCCATTTTTTATATACCATATTTGATAATTGAACATTTTCAATATCAGGTGAAAAGTTAGATGGACTGATTGTGAACCACTTGTGATTAAGCCATGCTGCCCACCCGCTAAAACTACTATTAGCAATAATCTTAGCTTTGCATTCAGATAGTAGTTGCATATCTCGAAATCCATCTACGCCACTGTTATCAGTATAAAATATAGGTGAATCGCCAATAATAGGATTTATGAATTTACGGCACCATTCTTTATCATCACTAACTATCAAATAATGTGGATCTGGTACTACAGAAGAAGCTTTATTGATTGCATTTTTATAATATTCTATGGAGCATAAACTTTGCCCATTACTTACAAAGTCGTTTCGTCTTATATGAATTCCTACTGAGTTTGTCGTTAGTATATGTCTGCTTAGCTGAATATTTTCCTTTCTTTTGTAACTTGTGAATTTATACAATTCTTTTATATCGTCTTGAAATTCATCAAAATACTCCCAGGAGCACCAAGAGTTGTTTGTAAAAATGATAAATCCTTCTTGCTCGAAAATAGATGAATCAAAATTGAAATTATCTCCGGCTCTGTGCACCTTTGCACATTCGCTATTTCTTTTATCACTTATACTTCGCATCATCTCTTTATATAATGGAGCTGGTAAATAGTGTTCATCTATATTAAATACATATTTGAGCTGTGGCGTTAAGATATGCCCCCATCTGTTTTCTATTTTCTCGCGAAAGTAATTGAAGTCGGCAATCACTACCGCATCTTTTCTTTTTTTCTTCAATGCGTAGGAAGTCGCATATGCAAGCATTTGACTTCCAAGGCCACCTTTCACTCTGAATACGAATAAATTGGATTTCATAGTTAACTTTTTAAACTAGTCAACTATATCATCATTTAGACTTACTCTACTCTTATCACTTAAATTTTGCAGGTCTTTCAAATTTACTCGCATTTACTGCTTCTTTTACAAGTAGGTCAACTTCTATATTTTCATTCCATAAGAATATGCTGTTGGGTGTACTCCAGGGATATGGCTGTTTTTTATACAGATCCATTCCAGCCCTGTGCTCATAGTCCCCCACATCTCCTGTGTATGAACTATTGGGAGGTTTAATCATATCAAAGCAAACCATATTTGGTGTACTTTTTGCCAGTTGAATGAATGACATTAATCCACATGGCGTTACGATGTTGACATTTGCTATTTCTGCTATTGCCAGTCTTAGCGGTAAATTAAATGATGCTTCAGGCAACATTATTAGGTACTTTCTTTTTAATATATTCTTATGGATGATACCAGTATCTTCCTGATCGTGTATGTAACCTACGGTAAATCCCTTATTAATTAATTTATCTATTAATTCATTTATATACTCTTCCTTGGTATTTCTTGTAGATTCGAAATTTGTATACCTTGGAGATATTACAGCGACAGGCCGTGTTGTTTTAAGCAATTTTTTCGCATGATTTATAGCATATTCTGGCGCTTGAAAACATGCTGGACTTAGGCCAAAATCTTTTTTAAAATTTTCTCTCGTAAACCTTGGAAGATAATATAGAGGGGTGTGTATCTCTTTTAGATTATATTTATCTGGATAGATGAGTAATTCTTTGTCCAGTTCGATTGGCCTTTCTCTTACCATTTGGATATTCTTAATGAATGGAGAGCAACTTATGATTGGCATTATTAGATTGAATACTCTCCAATCTTTTTCTTTGATACTA
>QCSJ01000122.1 GCA_003211535.1 Synechococcus sp. AG-670-A05
CCACCTGGTAGATGGGCGGTACGAGGATTTTCTGGCGCAGGAGGTGCAGCTGCGGCGGGAGGCGGCACTCGTCCCGTTCAGCCGTGCCTGTCTGTTACGGCTGTCCGGCGAGTCAGCCAGCGCCACGGCCACGGCAGCATCGGTTCTGGCGGAGCGGGTGCGCCCTCTCTGTCGCGATCGTGGCTGGTGGTTGCTGGGGCCGGCCCCAGCCCCGGTGGCCCGGGTGGCTGGGCGCAACCGCTGGCAGTTGCTGCTCCATGGTCCGGTGGGATCAGAGCTGCCGCTTCCCCAGGGCCAGACCCTCTGGGACGAGCTTCCCCGGGGTGTGGCGCTTGCCGTGGATCCTGATCCCCTGGAGCTGTAGATCAGGACGGGAGTTCCGGGAAGCCGAATCCAAGACGTCGTCTAACCCCCTGCAGCAGCAGACTCAGCAACAGCAGAATTGACACCATAAGGCTGCCGAGACCCAGTGGACTCCAGAGCCAGCTGGTTACTTCAAGGTCGACGGACTTACCCCTGTCAAAGGTTTGGCTCGCTTGCCCATGGTTCAGTCCGAGGGCTAGATCAAAGCCGGGCAGGTCCGGCAGTTGATCGAAATCCAGTTCCAGGATCAATCGCTGCTGCACACCCACGAGCCAGTTGCGCTCGACGAGTTTGATCCGGGGGGTTGGCAGGTCGATCCCGACACTGTTGCTCAAAAGCTGGAGCATCTGGGTGAGGGTGGATCGGAAGGCCGCGGATGGCAGGGCTGCGGTGATTATCCGCTGAGCCCCCGGACGGGGATGCTCCACGGTGACATCAGGCCGAAGAGGCTGGAGCTTCTGGTCAAATCGTTGCTGCCAGGGCAGGAGTTGGTCAGTGCTGCTCTGGATTTCCCAGGCGAGTTGCAGGCGATCCGGTGCCGGGCTACGGACATCGGCCTGCATGCGAACGCAACCGCTGAGGATCACGGTCAGGGCCAGCAGCACTGCGGTGACCAGGACGGCGAACCCCAGGGCTGGAGGTCGGGTAGGGCCTGTCGGCGGTAACGGCGGTGGTAGCGGTTTGCGAGAGCGGCGTCGCCGGGACGCCGCCGGTGCCGCGTCGCCACTGGCCTGGATTGAGAGCGGGGGAAGTTTCATGGACCAGCTTTCCGGACGGTCCAACGACGGGGCTTCGAGGATTGTCAGCAACTGGCGGGCCTGCTGGCGGAGCTGCGGTTCACCAGAACGGCTCAGCAGTTGACATATGGTGAGGGCCTCCTGGTCACGGCCTTGACCCATCAAGGCCGTGCCCATCAACATGCGGATCCTCGCCCCCTCGGGATCCGGCAAAGGTCGTGATTCCGCCAATGGGCAGAGTTGTTCCAGGCACTGGCCGTAGTCGCCACGCTCCAGAGCTGTTTCGGCGGGCGTGAGATCGAGCGGAGCCGGTTGCTCGTTCACGCTTTAGCCGCGTCCCACCACCATGGTGCCGATGCCGGCATCGGTGAATACCTCCAGCAGCAGCGCATGGGGGACCCGTCCATCGACGATGTGAGCCGCCGAGACGCCCTGCGCCAGAGCACGAACGCAGCACTCGGTCTTCGGGGTCATTCCCCCCGCCACCACGCCATTGTCGATCAGTTGACGGGCCTCCGAGAGGCGCAGTTTGCGGATCAGGGAGTCGGTGTTGTCCCGATCCCGGAGAATTCCAGGTGTATCCGTCAGCAGGATTAATTTTTCGGCCTCAAGGGCCGCCGCCAGCTCGCCGGCCACAGTGTCGGCGTTGATGTTGTGAGCGCGGCCGTCATCGGGAGTGGCGGCGACGCTGGAGATCACCGGCACATAACCGCGGTCCAGAAGCGGCTCCAGCACATCCGGGTTGACGCGGGCAACATCACCCACCAGCCCGTGGCTGCCGTCGCCCCAGGGGCGCGCCTCCACCAGTCGGCCGTCGCTGCCGCTCAGACCGACGGCCCGTGTTCCCAGCTGATTGAGTCCGTTGACTATTTGCTTGTTGACGCGCCCGACAAGCACCATTTCCACTACGTCCATCGTGTCGGCATCGGTGACCCGCAGGCCGTCGCGGAATTCGGCGGGAATCTCCAGGCGTTTGAGCCATTGGTTGATCTCCGGGCCGCCCCCATGGACCACCACTGGCTGGACCCCGACGCAGGCCAGAAGGGCGAGATCCCGGAACACCGCTTCGCGCAGTTTGGCATGGGCCATGGCGGCACCGCCGTACTTGATCACGATGCGGCGACCCGAAAATCTCTGGATGTACGGCAGCGCTTCACTCAGCACCGACACCCTCAGGGCATCGTCGTCGGATTGCATAGGCTCAGGCATCAGGCATCAGGCAACAGCTTCAGATCGAAACAGGTTGGATCGACGGCGGTCAGTTCCGCCTTCATACCTTTGGCAAAAAAACGGCCCAGGCGGTCAAGTTTTTCTTCCCAGCGATCGATTGGGACGGCGTTGCCCTCAAATCGAAGCCGCAGGCCGTAGCCTGCAGCAGAAGACAACTCTTCGATCTCCGTGAGTGACGGGGGGTTGTCCTCATCCCAGAGCTTGAGAGCTTCCAGGGAGGATTCCAGATGGGCCTTCTGCCCGTAGCGCCATCGGGTTACATCCCCCAACAGTTTGCCTAGCTCGGGGGCAGCCTGTTCTCGTTCTGCCCTGAGCTGGCTCTTGGGGGTGACCCGTCTGGCGGGAGGAAGTTCCGATGACTTCAGCGCCAGACCGCCCAGCAGAATCGGAATCCCGTAAAAAATGGTCGGCAGGCTTAGGTTGGCGCTGCCGGTTGCGTAGGCAACACCACCGACCACGGTGAGAACTCCACCGCCAACCGTGACAAGGCTGCCGGGAGACAACAGATCTTTCATCGACGCCGAGGCAAGGACGCCATTGTGACCTCCCGGCCTACAGGATGGATGAGCGAAGGCTTGTGGTGACCGTGACCGTTTCTTCTTCCGATGATCTCAAGGCGCTGGTGCAGAAACTGGACGCAGATCGCGCCTGGCTGCTGCAGCAGATCGATGAAGGGCGCTGGCCAGAACTGCGCCTCGATTTGGCGGCCCTGGAGCGGGAACTTGGCCAAATGCTCACTCGGGTCGGCGAACTGGAAGAGGAGACCGGAGCGCGGTGAGTTCAGAAGGGAATCTCGTCCGTGTCCGGCACCAGGGGGGCGGCGTTCCAGCTGGCAGCCTCGGGCTCGGCCTTTGCAGGTGGCGCTGCCGCTGCGGTCGGGGCAGCCGCTGGCTGCCCCGGTTTTGCAGGGGATCCCTGGCTAAGGGGATGCATGCGCGCCAATGTGAATTCCGCCCGCTTCTCCTTCATTCCGTCTTGGCGCGGCACGGTGTTCATCCGAAGACGACCTTCCA
>QCSJ01000123.1 GCA_003211535.1 Synechococcus sp. AG-670-A05
GTCGCCGACCGAGAAGCCTTCTGCTGTTCTGTAGTAGGCAATAGAGCCAACCCAGAACAGGGTGCGTTCTAGCGAGCATCAGAAGTACCTCCCAATCATTGGGTTGATGCCGCTGATGAGCTGCTGCTCGCGAGTTTTTGCAGCACGTTCGTTGGCTTCTCTCAATGCAGATCTCGGCGGGATACGTTTGATGCACACCCAATGCCCAGGCATGCAGGAAGTCGTTCAGGCCTACTACGGCAAGGAGCTTCAAAGCAGCTCTGATCTCAAGACCAGTGCCTGCTGCGATACTGGTTCAGTTCCGGAGTGGTTGAAGCCCCTGCTAAGTCGGGTTCATCCGGAGGTGAGCAATCGTTACTACGGCTGTGGTCTGGTCTGTCCGCCGCTATTGAAGGGCTGCCGCGTCCTTGACCTAGGTAGTGGCAGTGGTCGCGACGTCTATCTGCTCTCCCAGTTGGTAGGAGCCACCGGCGAGGTGGTCGGAGTGGATATGACCCGGGAACAGTTGGAGGTGGCCCAGGAATACCTCCCGTTCCATGCCAAGCAATTCGGCTATTCGAACGTTCGCTTTCTCGAAGGCCAGATTGAGCGGCTTGACGAGCTGAATCTCGAGCCCAGCAGCTTTGACGTCATCGTCAGCAATTGCGTATTGAATCTCTCCATCGACAAGCCCGCGGTTCTAAGTGGTGTTCAGCGGCTGCTGAAACCCGGCGGTGAGTTCTATTTCTCAGATGTCTACGTCGATCGACGATTGCCCGATGCGGTTCAACGCCATCCGGTGCTCTATGGCGAGTGTTTGGGTGGGGCGCTCTATTGGAATGACTTTCTGCGTATGGCAAGAGGGGCGGCCTTCAAGGATCCGCGCCTAGTAAACGACCGTCCTCTGGAGATAACCGAGCCCCTACTTGCGGCCCTTGTCGGGGAGGCCTGCTTCTATTCCGCGACCTATCGACTCTTCAACATTCCTGAACTCGAGGACGCCTGCGAAGACCACGGCCAGGCGGTCATTTACAAGGGCTCCATCGAGCAAGCACCCACACGAATGGAGTTCGACAAGCACCACAGTATTGAAGTCGGCAAAGTTTTTCCCGTCTGCGGGAATACCTACCGGATGCTGCGGCAGACCCGCTTCGCATCCAACTTCCAGTTCATAGGTGACTTCGATCGTCACTATGGCTTGTTTGAAGGCTGTGGTTCGGCCATTCCCTTTGATCAAAACAGCTCTGGAGAGGGGGTGGCCTCCAACTGCTGCTGATGGGTAACGGTTGTATCGGCGGTATCTGCTGATCGGAATACCCTGCTGTTACTGGGTTTTTGGGCATGGAAGCAGTTTTTGTCCTGGCAGTTGGGGCGTCTATGGCGATTGCATTGGTTAAAGGTTTGAGCGAGACATAGCGCCAGCTACCGAGCATCAAGCTCACGCTGCAGGCGGCTGCAGGAGATGACGTAGATCAACAGCTTCATGATGGCCGTCGAGGATGCGGCCACCTTGACAAATCTGCTCCCCATTCTGCGCACACAATTTGTATTAATTAAGCGTCAGCCCTGTTGTGCCAATGGTTTTGTTGCTGTTGAACCCCTCTATGGCATGCAGGGGGTCAGGAGTTCGAGTCTCCATGGCTCCATTGAGATCTCACCGCTCTTACAAGGTGAGTTAGGGGGGAAACTAGGGGGATTTGCCCCCAAGCTGACTCCCTGATTTTTGTCTGAATGCCGATCCCCCTAGCTCTTAGGGGGATTTGTGCTTATGACAGGTCTGGATCTTCGCCTTATAAGAAATGATCACCTTGGCGCGGATCTATACCTATACGAAGACTGACCTGGGCGACGAAAAATTTGAGTTGATAGAAGTCGAGCATGAGCATCTCGATAAAACTTTGGAGTCTTTGGTTCGGAGTGGCTATGAGCTCATGCCAGAAGGGATAACTCCTGAGAAGTACATCGACCAAATCGTTGAAGTGTGAAGAGGCTTATTGGCGAAGTATTCAAAGGTGTTGTTTTTATGGTCATAGGTGCTGCTCTATTTGCGGCAAATCCAAGATTTGGGACTGCCGGCGGGCCTTACCTTTTCAGTTGTACCGCGGGATTAGGCCTTCGATGGGACACTTCTGTAAATAGATTGCGTGTGATGGACAAACTCCAATGCCCTGCCGACTAAACAGCTCAGAAGCGACTTTTACGAGTAGTTAGGCATTAATAGTACTAGATATAGGGTTTAGGGTTTAAGCACTACGATTTATGGCGTTTTGCGTGAATTAAGGTTCGCGTCCACCATCAACTCCGGTTCAGCCGTTGGTGCGACCCCCTTAAGTGACGGACGAGTGGTGCTTTTTAAGTTCTTTACCCTCTTAGATGGCAAAGAAACGGCACCGGGCAAAGCAAATTGGCCAATTAGACGGTCAGGCAATCAATATTCCAGACCGGATGCTTTCTGAAAACCGCCCCATTGAAATAAATGTGGTGTCAGAAGATGGTGAAATTGTACGAAAATCTTTTCCGCGAAGTGCATCTGGATGGAAGGCTTCCGTCAAATTTGCCTGTAATGTTTTGACCTTTAGAGAGTCGATACTCTCTGGTGTTGAATTCGTGCCGAAATGGTTCCGTAAATTTGCCATTGCGGAGGGACTTTTGGAGTCCCACAATGATCCAACTCCTGAACAGATCGCTCGAAACCGCCTTCGTTATGGCTTGAGCCAATGACAGCACCAATAGGCCGCCCAACTCGTGAGCTGGTTTTGGATAGCGAGGGAATACCTGCACCAGTGCTGCTGGCTTTAGAAGCCCGCGCCGCCGGCAACTCATGGAAGCAGTCTGCTGAGATCGGCAAGATCCATATCAATGCACTGCGGCAAAGGAGCAAACACGCTGTTGTGCGCGAGATATTGAACGAGATGGTGCGCGACAAGCTGGCCGGAGCGACAGCCAAACTTGTTGATGCAACACCACGGCTGTCTGGTGCATTGATCGCGCTAGCCATGGACAGTCGAAACAAGCCGTATAGCCGAGTTAATGCGATGGCATTGGTGTTCCAGACGGTGGCAACGCATCTGATCGACCAATCGCAGCAAGAGCAGCTTGTTGAGTTGAAGCAGCAGCTGGACAGGCTTGAGGCAGGATCACCGATTGACGTGTAACCCAGCGCACAGTTTGTGATGCTGGATTCCGGACATATGCGGGTTTCACTAATGACGCCCCCGCAATGTCTGGCCAGGCTGTTAGTCCTTGGTGGATTTTGTTGTGCCG
>QCSJ01000124.1 GCA_003211535.1 Synechococcus sp. AG-670-A05
TGCCGCCAGCTCCAGAGCAACCTCAGCAAACCCGCTAAAAGCGAGAGCATCCAGGATGTCGTGAATCGTCTGATTCAACGCCGACCACTCGGGCTGTGAAAGCCCAACCAGAACTCCTGATCCGTCCCTCCGCTGAACGCTTCCACAGCAAGCGCGACTGGCTGGATTCCTGGCACACCTTTTGTTTTGCCGGCCATCACCACCCCAACTGGATGGGCTTCGGACCGCTGCTGGTAATCAACGACGACACCATTGCTGCAGGGCAAGGGTTTGGCATGCACCCGCACCGCGACATGGAGATCATCACGGTGATGGTGGACGGTCAGATCAACCACCTGGACTCCATGGGGCATTCAGAGGTGCTGCGAGCAGGTGAGGTGCAACGTATGAGCGCCGGCATCGTGCACAGCGAGATGAAAACGGGCGACACGCCCTGTCGCCTTCTGCAGATCTGGTTTGCACCCCTCCACAAAGCAATTCAGCCGTAGTACGAGCAACGCCACATCAAGATCGACCAACACTGGACACCTCTGCTGAACCCAGACCATACCCAGGGCGCCATGGCCATCGATCGACCGGTTTGCCTCTGGCGAGCACAACCCAATCAGGGTCAGGAGCTAATCCTGCCTGAGCAGGGTGGTGACATCCACTGGCTCCAGCTGATCAACGGCTCCGTCGAGCTGGATGGGATCAATGGTGATACCTCTGACGTGCTCAAGACCGGCGATGGCCTGGGACTGCGAGACCAACGAGACTGGACCCTGACCGGACAAGCCGACAACATCGACCTGTTGTTGTTCAGCCTTGCTTGAACCACCAAATGTGGCAAAGCGCCTAACAGGGGATGCAGTAACCCGTGATACGTTTTGATGCCACAAACGCCACTTTGCTTGCGGTGCGATCGATCTCAACGGGTGCAAATTCAAAAACGACTCCTGACCTAGAGGGGAATTTGCCGTGATCCCGAAAAGATTCGGGCAATGCGAGACACACCAGATCTGGGGCCTTCAAATGACATGGTCACACCAACCGATTCCCTCGAGCGATGGGATTTCCTATGAGCCATGAGGCCGTGGTGCGTTATCGCGGCTACCTTCTGTTGCCTCAGACCAATCAAAGCTGGTTGGTGCGGCCGGAACGCAGCCCAATGCATGTGCTGCCCTTTCGAACACCGACCTGCTCGCTGGCCGATGTGAAAGAGCTGTTGGACTGGAGACTGGCGCAGGAACGTTCGGAGATCGGGGTGGCATGAATCAGGCCGCCGCCGGTGGCGGCGTGGGATCACCGAGAGGTTGAAGTGGAATCACCAGCGTGGCCCAGTGATCGGGTCGCGCGGGGCGAGGGCGACGCGATTGGCGCACACCGAAGGGAACGCGGAGCACATTCGTACCCTCAATCGGCAGGGTGTGGCCACGGTTCAGCGCGGCCTGCAGCCCCTCAGGCAACTGAGGTAGATCAGGGCCCTGTGGTGATAAGCCGGATTTGTTGGTGTCATTCCGATCCATGGTGTCCCCCGACAGACGAATCAGTTGCCGAAAATTTTGATTGAGGCTGAGCAAACAACCCACAAAATCAAACCATCTTTTCGGTTTTCAGTGAAAATTTACACGCTGTTGTTCGATGACACCAGCCCTGAGTGGAAGAAAACCCTCAAGCAGCAACAGCGACGGCCACTTCTTCCACACTTGGGCAGGTACAGATCAGGTTGCGATCGCCGTAGGCGTTGTTAATCCGAGCCACCGCGGGCCACACCTTGTTCTGCTGCTGATCAGGCAACGGGAATGCAGCTTGTTTACGGCTGTAAGGACGATCCCAGTCCTCGGACATGACGGCAGCCATCGTGTGAGGAGCTTGTTTCAAGGGGTTATTACTGGCATCAATCGCCCCGGATTCAATCGCCCGAACTTCATCGCGGATGGCAATCATGGCGTTCGCAAAACGATCCAATTCCGCCAGACTTTCGCTCTCTGTGGGCTCCACCATCACGGTGCCGGCCACGGGCCAGCTCACGGTCGGTGCGTGGAAGCCGTAATCCATCAACCGTTTGGCGATGTCATCCACATCGATCCCAGCATCCCGTTTCAGAGGACGCAGATCAAGGATGCATTCGTGGGCAACACGGCCGGTGGCGCCGCGGAACAGCACCGGATAGTGCGGGTCCAGACGAAGAGCCAGATAGTTGGCAGATAACAACGCCACCGCTGTTGCCTGTCGCAGGGCCTCCGCCCCCATCATCCGCAGGTACATCCAACTGATCGGCAGGATGCTCGCACTGCCCAAAGCAGCTGCAGACACTGGCCCGATTGCTTGATCTGACGAAGTCTGCAAGGGGTGCCCAGGAAGGAATGGGGCCAGATGAGCTGCCACACCGATCGGACCGACGCCAGGACCGCCACCGCCATGGGGAATGCAGAAGGTCTTGTGCAGGTTCAGATGGCAGACATCGGCACCAAAGGCCCCCGGACGGCACAGACCCACCTGAGCATTGAGGTTGGCGCCATCGAGGTACACCTGACCGCCGTGGCGATGCACCAGCTCACAGATGCTGCAAATACCGGTCTCGAACACTCCGTGGGTGGAGGGATAGGTGACCATCAGCGCCGCCAGGCGGTCGGCGTGCTCCGCCGCGCGAGCCGCCAGATCCTGCTGATCAATGTTGCCGTCGTCGTCGCAGGCCACCGCCACCACCTTGAGACCCGCCATCACGGCACTGGCGGGATTGGTGCCATGGGCACTGGTGGGAATCAGACAGACATCGCGATGGTCGTCACCTCTTGAGCGATGCCAGGCCCGGATCACCAGCAGGCCGGCGTACTCCCCCTGGGAACCGGCATTAGGCTGCAGAGACACGGCTTCAAAGCCGGTGAGAGCTGCAAGCCAGGCTCCTAGCTGCTCAGCTAACCGCTGGTAACCAACAGCCTGTGCCGCGGGGGCGAAGGGGTGAAGCCCTGCAAAGGCAGGCCAGCTCACAGGCAACAGCTCGGCAGCCGCATTGAGCTTCATCGTGCAGCTACCAAGGGGAATCATCCCGTGCACCAACGAGAGATCACGACTCACCAAGCGCTGGATGTAACGCATCAGCTCGGTCTCACTGCGATGGCTTTGGAACACCGGTTGCGTCAGCCAGGCGTCATCTCTGCCGGGTACACCCTCCAGCTCCTTGATGGACGCCAACGGCAGGGCTGGTGCTGTCTGTCCAACAGCTTTTGCCAGGGCTGC
>QCSJ01000125.1 GCA_003211535.1 Synechococcus sp. AG-670-A05
CCGTCTCCTCCTGGGTGGGAATGTTGGTGGGTAGGGTTGTACGAACAATCTCTGCCGGAGGACCTGGATCCTCGCCTCCACCGAGGACGGTGCTCAATCGATTGATGCCATCGATGGTGGCTTGCCGATAACGATCACCCTCACGAAGCGGTACGTTCATTGTGGTGCGCGCCGTGCTGGTCAAAAGAGCGTCGGGGAGCTGAGATTGCAGTAAAGCGTCGGCTGCGATCGACGCCCGTTTGTTCTGGGTCTCGATCAGAAGCAAGAGCAGTGGTTCCGAACCGGTGGACGACCACTGCTCCAGGAGCTCCTCACCAAAGCCATCAAGGTTAAGGCCGTAATCAAGACGCCTCAAGGTCACAACCCTGGCATCAACCCTCTCAGAGGCGAGATCCTGAAGACGTGCGTTGAGTTCAGAGCGACTGGCCCGGCTGAACACATCGGCATCATCCAGCACCCGTTCATCGGGACGATTGACGCCGAGATCGGCGGGCGAAATGGCCTGGGCTGTCAGGGGACAAGCGACCAGAACCACCAGGCCAAGGGCAGAAACAACGTTGGCGAGTCGACGCAGGAACGACATCAGACCATTCCGAACAACAATTCCGATCAGTCTGCCGTTAGCCATCCAGGCTGTCGCGGTTCAACGCTTCAATTGCCACCAGAATTGCGGCGGCTTCGCCGTCTGGTAACGCCATTCGCTGGGCCAGGTCCTGCAGAAACGCTGATTCTTCCTGGGTGACTGTTCGATCGGCGTGGGCAAGGTGAGCGGCCACGGCAAGGGCACTCTGCTGTTGAGCCAAGCTCAGAACAGGCAACGCCTCATCCACGAGGCCATTGACACCCTGATCACGAAGACGGTGGAGAAGCTGATCAAACAAATCCCCCATCTCAGCATCCGAGCTACTGCGATATACCGAGCGGTACTCCAGCTGGGCCCTCAAGGCATGGGCTTCATCACGCCCGAGGCTACCGTCGCAGGCCACAGCAGCAAGGGCAATGGCAGCAAAGGCTTCTGCACTGTTCATGCGAATCAGGCATCACTCTCATATTTGAGCAGGATGTGTCGGTTCTGCCAGCCCTGGATGGCTTGATGCCCACTCCCGCACGCGTTGTTCTCGTCTGTGCCCTGGTGTTGTTGATGTTGACACTACTCAATGCCGGCCTGGCGGAGTCCTTCACGCCTGAACTGCAGCGAGCTGAAGTCCTCTGTGGGATGGCTGCTGTTGGACTGATGCTGGTGGCTGTGCTGTGGACCAGGGCTGATCCGACCCAGGCGAAACCACACCCCCTCAGCGGTGAACAGGGCCTGCAGTTGGAGCCGTCTCTGGAGACGGATCTAAAGGAGGAGCTGGCCTGGGGCAGCCACATGCTGCTCACGGCCACTCCAGCCGCCACCCTTCTGGTGCACTGGCGGGATCAGATCATTCTTCGCCGCGGACTGCTGAGTGACGCTGATGCACCGTTTACGCCAGGTCCGATCTGTCGACGGGCTATGGAACGTGAAACTACGATCAGCCTGGTTAACACAACCCTGTTCCCCGGCCGCCATGAATTCGATCCCGTTCTCAAGAACCTCCCTGCTGTCCTGATCGTGCCCCTTGGGACCCAAGGGATCGTGGTTCTTGGGGGATGGTCCAAACGCTGCTTCAGTCAGTCGGATGAGCAGTGGCTTGAAGGCTGGTCTGCACGGCTCAGAACGAAACTCGAGGGTGCGACGAGGGGGGCGTGCTTCGAGGTTGATCAGGCATGACATGGATGCTGGAACGCACCCGCTGACCGGCAGAGCTAAATCGAACGCCCTCACCTGAACCCAGTTGGCCTTCCATCCTCGGAGCCCTGGTCTCCTGCTCAGGATCCTGGCGTCTCAACACCACATTCCCATCGGCCATAACACGGTTGCTGACCCAATTCCAGCTGCAGCGATGGGCTGTCAAGGTCTCCCCCGGCTGTCTCAGTTGGCAGGCCCTCGGGATGATGACGGTGGTCGACTTTTCGTCGATCACAAATCCCTGGCCGGTGGCAGCTGCGTCCTGGCGTTGCCCCTGAAACGGTGCGTCGGATGTGAGTCGTTGTTCAGCAAGATCCCAGCGGGTAGTCCCCGCAGAGATGTCGCCATCCAACTGCTCCAGACGAACGGGTTGGATCAGATCCAGGAATCCCTGCTGGGTGTTGCCCTGGAGGGCTGACGCCGTAATTTCCAAATCCTTGTTGCGCAGAGCACGCACTGGACCACGCACACCAATGTCACCGGTCTCCAGATTCCAGGTGCCGTTGCTGGCCACGATGTCCGTATCTGGTTCCACCTCCGGTTGTCGCCCTTCCGTCCAACGCAGAAGCTTTGTCTGCCCATCGAAACGAAGGGTGTTGCTGGTCTGGATCAAAGTGAGCCGGTTGGCCGTCAGTCGCAAGGATGCATCGAGCGCTTCTGGGTTCTGATCCATCACCATGCGTGCTTGCGCTGGTTTCCAGACCAGTCGATCCCCGCGGATCAACACAGTTGGGTCGTTGAGTTGTTGGAGCTGCACCTGGCCTTCCAATATCACAATCTCTCCGTCGTTCAAGGCCGTGACAAGTTCGGCGCTGATTCGAAACGACGGTTGATCGTTCTTGTAAAGAACAGCGGTGGGACGACGGGCACGGACCGTGCGGCTCGACAGGTCATACCGCGCTTCAGGACTGCTGAGATCCCAGTCCCTCAGTCCATCCTGTCGGCGTTGATTGAGATCGAGGGAGCGAAAGACGAAGGGGGGAGACGAGTCCTGCACGGCTTTCGGTTGTTGGACACAGCCACTCAGACCGCTGCCTAGCAGAAGTGCAGGGATCAGCAGCGCAGAACGACCCATCGCGTCAGAGTGCCACCTCGAGTTCCAGGCGCTGCATCACTGGCGAGGGTTGGGGAAGATCGGCTCCGCAAACCAACCTGCCCCAGTTCAACTGATCGGTCCAACCGTCGGGTTCAATTCTGTGTCCAAGCTGTTCAAGGATTCGTTCACTCAATTCAGGCAGTAGTGGGCTGAGGAGCAGCCCCACAATCCGTGTGGCTTCCAGAACGGCGTACAGGTCATTGCCTACCTCAGCTTCCTGGCCCGGTTGTTTCATGCGGCTCCAGGGAGCGGTCTCGTTGAGATGACCGTTGGCTGCGATGGCCAGCTGGAGGACAGCTTCCGCTGATGCTTTGAAACCAAGGGACGGCATGGAC
>QCSJ01000126.1 GCA_003211535.1 Synechococcus sp. AG-670-A05
TCTTGCGTGACCGCGTCTAATTTGGAACCCAGCTGGGAACTGGGGTTTAGCTTGTGACCGCGCATCTTCCCCCTTTGGGCTTCCAGTCTTAGCGGCTAGTTCCCAAGGCGGTTTCCGAAGCACCGCATCCCCAAAAAACTGTCTGGCCCCCAATGCTCGACGCATTTTCCCGCACAGTCGTCAGCGCTGACGCCAAAACTGCACCTGTTGGTGGTAGCGAGCTCGCTAGCCTCCGCTCATATGTGCAAGATGGCAACAAGCGTTTGGACGCTGTTAACGCCATCACCTCCAACGCCTATTGCATCGTTTCGGATGCGGTCACTGGCATGATCTGCGAAAACACCGGTCTGATCCAGGCCGGTGGCAACTGCTATCCCACTCGTCGCATGGCTGCCTGCCTGCGTGATGGTGAGATCGTTCTTCGCTACATCAGCTACGCCCTGTTGGCTGGTGACGCTTCCGTGCTGGATGACCGTTGCCTCAATGGTCTTAAGGAGACGTACATCGCTCTGGGTGTTCCCACTCAGTCTGCAGCTCGTGCTGTCGCGATCATGAAGTCCGCAGCAACGGCTCTGATCGGTCAAACCAACAGCCCTGCTAGCGGTGGCGCAAAGTACCGCAAGATGGAAACCACCCAGGGCGATTGCTCTGCACTGGTGTCTGAAGCAGGTTCTTACTTCGATCGCGTGATCGGGGCAATCAGCTGATCGGCGGCTGAATTCGTCTTCTTCTTTCCTTCTCAGCACCCTTACCTAAGGATCTCAAATGAAATCCGTCGTCACCACTGTTGTGACCGCTGCAGACGCAGCCGGTCGCTTCCCTTCCCAGAACGACCTCGAGGCCGTTCAGGGCAATATTCAGCGTGCAGCTGCTCGCCTAGAGGCTGCTGAAAAGCTGGCCGCTGGCCTCGATAATGTCACTCGTGAAGCGGGCGACGCCTGCTTTAACAAGTACGCATACCTGAAGCAGCCCGGCGAAGCCGGTGACAGCCAGGTGAAGATCGACAAGTGTTATCGCGATCTTGGTCATTACCTTCGTCTGATCAACTACTGCCTCATCGTTGGTGGTACTGGTCCTTTGGACGAGTGGGGTATTGCTGGTGCTCGTGAGGTGTATCGCACTCTTGGCCTTCCGACCAACGCATACATCGAAGCTCTGACTTACACACGCGATCGTGCATGTGCACCACGTGATATGAGCGCTCAGGCTCTCAATGAATTCAAGAGCTATCTCGATTACACAATCAACGCCCTGTCTTGAGCTGGCAACTGCTGTGAGTTAAATGGGGGGGGCGATATGCCCCCCTTTTTTGATGACTACTGATACCTCAGATTGAATCGCGGCTATGTAGTCACTCCGTTAGGATAAAAAAGGTAAATCTTTTCCAATGACGACATTTATTCTGTCTCATAACTTGCAGGTTCAATCTAAAGATGTCCCTGTCTTTCAAACTCAAGTTCTCGCTGACGGTATACGCTCGAATTCTTTGTCAATTATTTCTGCGACAGTCATTGAACATCCTCATTGGATTATTTCATTGACCTCAAACTTGTCACCCAATGATATGGCAGTGGAGTTAGTTGAGGCTTGGAAAAAATTGAGATCTGAACTCGGACATAGTGTAGACCACGTCATACTGGCGCTTGGTGGTCGCAAGGATTCTCTGGCTGCTCCGGGCGCACCGCTTCAAGAAGGTTTCTGGGGCGTGGATGTTGTGGAAACCTACGATGAAAAGGCTTTCCTGCAAGCTATTAATTGGAATATACTTAAGTCCAATCGCCCTGAGGATGGTGTTTTTGAGGTCTCCTCAAACAACTGATTAGGATGATTTGCGACGACCTCTGCGGCGGTTGATCTTTGGTTTGGAGTCTCCACTCTTGCCAACTTCATTGTATTCAATTTTTTGGGTCGGGTTCGGAAGCTGAGTACTCAGTTTCTCAATTAAAGTATTTGACTTATATTGTGAGCTTTCCGTTTGCCCTTTCCTCACTAGTGTGGAATTAAAGCCAGCATTGCTGATATCAGTAATCGCTGCACGGGAATTTTTGGCAGCTTTCATCCATTGGCTCATGAACCGTCTATCTAGACTTATATATCTTTGTTTCGAGGTCCTCGAGCCTGGCAACATTGCGACGGAAACGCTGAGCAAATGACCAGAGAATGGTCCCATCTTCCTTCTGCAGACTTTAGGATATTACCCTTTATTGAAGATGCTGAGAAGTGGTCTAAATCTTTTCTTATTGTCGTTTAAGAATGCTTGACAATTGGGCATGTAGAATTTAATTGATATTAGGCTTTTTTCATGTCGGGCATATTTGACAATATTCATCCTGAGTTGGACCAGAATAGTGCTATTGAGATCTTGGCTAAAGAATTACAAGATCTTGATAGCGACAGTGACTACTATATGGCCGTTGCGCACTTGGTTAATTTCCCTGGTCAGTTAGCAAATGAAGCGTTGCTAAATTTCCTTAGCAGGGTGTCGACTGAGTCAGCTGTCCTTCTTGCTCAACGAAAAGCTGTAGAAGTTCTTGCTCGGTTGGGGGTGACGCAAGCTCAGGCGACAATTGCCAGTTTTCTTGATAGTTCGGATATCTATATGGTCGAAAATGCTGCCTGGGCACTGGCACAAATAGGCTGTCAGGATCAATCTGTCCATCAGCGCTTGATCCGGCTGTTGCATGATTCCAGACAGAATCAACGGGTTTTAATTCAAAGTTTGTCAAGACTCTCCGTTATTACAGCACTTTCGACGATTGCTCCCTTAGTGGATCATGAGAGGTCTTCTGTCCGCGGTGCTGCGATTGCGGCCACAATTCACTTGTCAGGTGATAGGACACGTCTCGCTGATTTGGCTGACCATTTGTACGTTCCTAATCAGATGGATCGTCAGTCGGCAGTTCAGGATGTAATCGATGCTGGTGGAATTGAACTCATGTCGAGTTTGCTCCAGGCACCCATTTCACCAGCGTTTCGAATGAGAGCTGTTCGTGCTCTTGTAGACCGTTCGTCAGGTGAACAGTTGAAGAGAAATGCTCTTTCGGCTGTTGACCAGGTCCTTCGCGACGACCCAAGGTTGATCACGGTGCTTCATCACTATGGAGAACCCCTACCCACAAAGCTGCTTGTTGATGGTTTGTTTCACCCTGATT
>QCSJ01000127.1 GCA_003211535.1 Synechococcus sp. AG-670-A05
AAATAAATAAACATGTTTTGAACAAATTTAACTTTTAGATGAGAGCCATGCGCCTAATGTGAATTTGATATGAAGGTTCGTTTACTTTGCTTAGATATTCAATGTATCTGCTGCAATATAGGTACATGCTATGAGGGGCTGTATTATGGCGAACCAAGTAGAAACAAAGGAAAAAGTGGCAAAACAGCAGACTGAAGCTGTTGTGCTTTCCCGGAAAATAAAATTGGTTTGCTTTAGGCAATGTTTGGCATCAAGATCTCTTTTGGCTATAGGCCTAGGAATAACCTCAATGCAGGCTTATTGTATTTCTCACTCAGATTGTTGATTTTCAATCTTTAAATTAACCTTCTATCAGTTCATCGAATCATCCAATTACTCTTTACCAACGAATTCCCACAATAAACGACGATATACCCCATTTTACATACTCTAAGCAATCGCTAAGGCTTCCGTAGGTGTTGAACATACGCATGCATCGGGCTTTGTCAACAAGCCAATGCCATGGCAACTCATCATCAGGCCGCATCTTTGCGGTGGGTCGGCAAGATGCTCTTGTAAGCCGCCCTAGTTTTGCTTTCAACTCCTAACTGCTCATAAAAGTCGCGTTCGAGGTGTTTTGGGAGCAAAATAAATGGATTCTCGAAACTGAATTGGGCAATGAATCAGCTGCGCCTCAGCCTTTACGGATCATTAACAGTCGCCGGCATTGGTTGGCCTTGGTACTGCATTTACAAATTCATAAAGGAAACGGAGGCGATGGGGCTTACCGACCCAATTGAAATCGTCAACCTCTTCTCAGCTGGAGTCTGGGCTAATGCATCAGCTGGGTTCATAGCAGCTGATTTAACCCTGGTACTAATTGGTTCTTTTATCTTTTACTCAGCAGAAGGCATGAGAATTGGAATGAAGCGTTGGTACCTATATATCCCTGCCACATTCGCTGTCTCCTTTGCCTTCTCGTTCGGACTTTTCATGTTCAACCGCGAGAAGAAGATCCAGCAAGTCACAACAACAGTAATCCGCCTGGATCCGCCTAAAGACACTTGATGGGCCGTTCCAGCCCAAGTAGCCGCTTCCACCCTTGAGCTCATCCCGTCGTCCCCCCTAAGCGCTAGAGGGATCGGCACCTAGACAAAAATAAGGGGGTCAGCTTGAGATTAAATCCCCCTAAATATCCCCTAACTTAAATGGAGCCACGGAGACTCGAACTCCTGTACCCCTGCATGCCATACAGTTGCTCTTAAGCTCAAATTCCCTAGCAGAACTGGGTTAGAGCAAAAGTATTAAATTATTAGAGCAGTTTTTAGAGCAAATCTGCCAAGGTGCTGCCCTGTGTCAACTGACTTGTCCACCACGTGGAAGTCGCCATTTTCTTTGTTGTTTCGTGACTGCTTTAGATTACAAATAAGGACCACCAAGCAGTCCCCTTTAGGGACATTGAGAAGCCAATCCACCGTATAACTCACAGTTTTCATAATACTCAAACAGCTAAGCTGTATGTATCCCAAATACGCGTTGCACTGCAAAAATGTCAGCTTCTTATTCAGGCTGCCTGATCATCAATCGTCTTCGACTTTAAGCCAATGTTGAACGTCAGCGTGCAGTCTTTGAAATCGCTGATGATGAACCACATGTGCCGTCCTACGACCCACTAGCAAATGCCCAAAGCCGCCGCATGGCAACCCTTGTTAGCTAAAAATATAAATCAATGAATACGCCCCTAGTAGGCTCGGTCGAGCTAAATTATGCGACAATTATCCATTCTTAGAAACATTCCAAAAGGACTCCAACTGATTTTGAGCGTTCCGTGCACTTCGATCCTGTTGTCCTCCCTTAATTCAAGTACTTTATTTATATCTAGTTCGCTGTACTTGCAGAATAAACGCCCGAATTCACTATTTCCTTCTATGATTACATCCTTGCCGTCAACTTTGTCGACTCTCCCGAATACAACCGCATTCTTATTGTGATAGAGATTTTTTGCTGCTAATTCATTTTCGCCGTATAGCTCATGAATTTCATTTACATTGTATACTCTTAATTGGGCAGACACTTTGGGTGATACAAGCTCAGTCGCGAGGAGTATCGCAACACCGATTTGTGCTAAAAAATTCTTAGATGCCATCTACGCAAATAATTTCTGATTATATACCATCGCTTTGGCATCTAATTGCCCTTAGCATTATTGGGTTACTATGATTGTAACTTTTTTATATGGACCTCCCTGACCACTCACAACACTGATCGGTGGCATCAACCCAATGACAGGGAGGTATTTCTAATGCATGCTCGACCTCATCCAATCTGGGGCGATTGACTCCTTTGCTACCCATCGAACAGCAGAAGACTCGTCGACCGACAGTTAACCCTGCGCGATGAGGCGTTGGAGGCTGATCCAAGCCTCAGCGGTATGCCACCGAGGTTCATCGAGTAGACCTGGGTCAACTGGTTGCCCAAGGCTGTGGCTCAATCCTTCTAAAGAGACCAGCTCACCGCCCATGTTGCAGAGCTGGAACGCCAAATCACCAACCTCAGCTGGAAAATTGAACTGCAGTCCGGCGGCCTGCTCGATCAGAGAGATGCAGCTGTGGATCTCAGACAACGTCTCAAGCACCTGCTGGAGATCTCATAACCCTGGTCCGAGATGCATTTCCAGGCATTGCTAGCGATGGCGAACATCCTTGATCACGTCGGCCGTCGCCTCCTCAAGAGCGCTCAGCTCTTTGATCACATAAGACAAATCCAAAAAAGGTCCCGCTCAACTGGCACAGTGACAGTTGAACCTCCCATGTTTCAGGTGTGTGAGGGGAAATTTCACGGGTTGGAAACAAGGACACAACCCCTTGAGTTTTCTGAACCCCTGCCATTGGCGGGGGTTTCTTTTTGACCTCAGTTATCCACAGGGTTAGTCGATCCAAACTGTGTCTTGGATTGCAACAGCTCCTCAGAGCACCATCTCTAGCGCTTCAGGGCACAAAAAAACCCGGTGTGACTCGCACAACGGGCCGGGTGATGGGGGAATTTCAAATATGGCTCAACCATTTTGCCTTGGCTAGCCCCACATATGGTGTCATTAAAGTCGGT
>QCSJ01000128.1 GCA_003211535.1 Synechococcus sp. AG-670-A05
CGAGCAGTTCAAGGAACACCTATCCACACTGCTGAACTCCCCTGATCTACGCGCCGCCATGGGAGCTGCGGGGCGCCGGCGGGTGAAAGCTCACTACAACTGGCAAGGGGTGATTGAACAATGGAAAGAGCTTGTGGCCGACCTGGCGTCAAGGCGCCAGCACGCGATTACTAGGGGTTTGCAGACCCCACCGCAGCTTCCGCCCTGGATGCCCGACACGAGCACAGGCTTTGGCTGTTTCGCCAGTGAGGTGATTCCCGCCAGCTGGACACCCACGCCACCCGATACCGAGCTGGAACGGCAGCGCCTGAGCAACCGGTTCCAATCCTGGGATCAAGATCTCCTCCGCCAGATTGACGCCCGTCGAAGGGGATGGTGGCTGAAGCAAGGCCTGGTCAATCCCTGAATCCCCCCAACAACTGCTGCGGGCCTGCGGGAACCTGTAGATGCATCGCCCTATGAAGAGGTTTTTTATGTCGCCAGTCTTCTGCCTGCTCCTCAGGGAATAGCCAAATCCAATTTCTCGATCAGTGCAGGCGATGAGCAGTTGAGCGAAACCAGACATTCACCTCGCACACCTCAAATTGAGGGATATGTACGTAAAAGGTTTAGGTTTCCAAACGATACCGTGCTGCTATTGGGCAGATCTGAACCATAGGAAGCACAACGCCAGCAACACGTCGGCCACAGACAGCCAGCCGGAGCTCGTTGAGTCGGAAATTGTCACAAGCCCACAGGACACACCCCCAATTGTCACCACGGGAATCGCTCTTTATGGTGGCCGCATTCAGACCTGTCCCACCGGCGTGCGATTCCACATCCAGCAGGAAAGCGACATCCCGGCGTCGACCCAGCTCTACAACCAGATCTGTTTCGCGATCGCGGCGCGGCATTACCCCCCTGGCCACCGCTTGCCGAGCACCCGCCAGCTGGCGATGCAGACCGGTCTGCATCGAAACACGATCAGCAAGGTGTATCGCCAGCTCGAAACCGACGGCGTGGTGGAAGCCATGGCCGGCTCCGGTATCTACGTGCGCGATCAGCAGAAGCCGCGAGAAATCAAGACGCCGCCCCACATCCGCAACCGCGGCGTCACCGATCTCGACAGGGAGGTGCGCAAATGCGTCGATGGGCTACTCAATGCCGGCTGCACCCTTCAGCAGACCCGTGAACTACTGACACGGGAGATCGACTGGCGGCTGCGCTGCGGCGCCCGCGTACTGGTGAGCACCCCCCGCGAGGACATCGGCGCTTCGATGCTGATCGCCGAGGAATTGGAACCAAGCCTCGACGTGCCCGTTGAAGTGGTGCCGATGGAGGAGCTGGAAAGCGTGTTGGAGAACTCCAGCAATGGCACCGTGGTGACCAGCCGTTACTTCCTCCAACCGTTGGAAGAACTAGCCAAGAAGCACAGCGTGCGCGCTGTAGCGGTCGACCTCAACGACTTCCGCCACGAGCTGGCAATGATGAAGGAGCTGCGGCAGGGCAGCTGCGTGGGGCTGGTGAGCATCAGCCCCGGGATCCTGCGGGCAGCAGAGGTAATCCTCCATTCCATGCGCGGCAGTGAACTGCTGCTGATGACCGCCACACCCGATGTAGGCAGCCGCCTGCTGGCCCTCTTGCGGGCCTCCAGTCACGTGCTCTGCGACCGCCCCAGTCTGCCTTTGGTGGAACAGAGCCTGCGGCAGAACCGTTCCCAGCTGATGCGCATGCCGCAGGTGCACTGCGCCGAGAGCTACCTCAGCGCCGATACGATTGATCTCCTCCGCAAGGAGATCGGCCTGCAGACCCCAGCGGCCGCCAGCTGACCCATCCCTGATGTTCGATCACATCCGAGCCGACCTCGCAATCATCCGCGAGCGCGACCCGGCAGCCCGCGGCTGGCTGGAAATCCTGTTCTGCTACCCCGGATTTCAGGCCATCAGCCTGCACCGCTTGAGCCACCGGCTATGGCTCAGTCCCCTGCCGTTGAAACTGGCGGCCCGCTGCCTCAGCCAGATCAGCAGGGCACTCACAGGAATTGAGATCCATCCCGGCGCCAGGATCGGCCACAGCGTGTTCATCGACCACGGCATGGGCGTGGTTATCGGTGAAACCGCTGAAGTGGGCAACCGCTGCCTGCTGTACCAGGGAGTGACCCTTGGCGGCACCGGCAAGGACCACGGCAAACGTCACCCCTCCCTGGCGGAAAACGTGGTGGTGGGGGCCGGCGCCAAGGTGCTCGGGGCGATCAATGTGGGTGCCAACACCCGCATCGGCGCTGGCTCGGTGGTGGTGCGTGATGTGGAAGCGGACTGCACCGTTGTGGGCATCCCCGGCCGGGTCATCCATCAGAGCGGTGTGCGGATCAACCCCCTGGCCCACTCTGCGCTGCCGGATGCGGAGGCCAATGTGATCCGCAACCTGATGGAACGCATCGACGAGCTGGAGAACACCGTCAGCAACCTGCAGCGCTGCCTGCAGGAGGTGGCCGCAGGGCGTCAACTGCAGGATGTCTGCCGCGGTGAGGCCCAGAGCCTCATGGACCGGGAAATTCTCGAGTTCCTGGGGGAGAACACCGGGTGATCGTTGACCACGGCCTGAAAATTGTGCTGCAGCATGTGCCCAAGTGCGCCGGCACCAGCCTGCGAAAGGCCTTCCTGGAAGACGCCAAAGCGAATGGGAGAGAGGTGCTGAGCTGTTTCGACTTCGCCTACGACCCTGTGCTGCAGCGACAGGTTGACCTGGCCCACCGACCGTTGATGGATCTCCGCCATGCCCCGGAATGGTGCTGGCTGCAGCGCTACCGCGTGATCGCCTGCATCCGCCATCCCTACGAGCGACTGGCGGCGGCATGCCGCGAATTCCTGCGTCAGAAAAGCCGGGATACCGAGGTGCAGGTGCGCACCACACCCCCCAGCCGGGAGCAACGGCTGGCCTACCTGCGGCGGCTACCGGCGGCGATGGATGCCCATGACCTGCGG
>QCSJ01000129.1 GCA_003211535.1 Synechococcus sp. AG-670-A05
AGGCAAAACCTGCAATTAAGAGGAGTACTACTATGTGATCTTCCCGAAATCCTTAAAAGACTGAAAGAGGCCGGACTAAGTAGCATCCAGTCAGGCTTTGATAATCCGAGAAACGTCACCGGCAACCCACTTGCAGGAATCGATCCCAACGAGATTATTGATACGCGGCCTTACACAACTAGGTTGCAGAATTTTCTCACAAACAATTGCGAAGGAAATTCAGAATATTCAAATTTACCACGAAAGTGGAACACAGCAGTCGCAGGTTCTAAGGACAATTTCTTACTACACAACGACATAGTTTTTCATCCTGTTGAGAATAACGGAGTAATGGGGTTCAGCGTCTGGATAGGTGGGATCCTTTCACCACAGATGAACGCATATGCAATTCCCTTAAATGCATGGGTATTACCTGACGAAATATGCAACATTATGGATGTCGTGATTCGTCTCTGGAGGGACAATGGAGAACGAGACAAGCGAACTAAAGGACGCTTCCGCATGTATCTTGATGAGATAGGTCACGAAGAATTCCGTAAACAGGTTGAAGAACTATACGGTCCTCTTAACCCAGATCCAGGCTCTACATTCGAAGACTCTCCTCGTTCTCTCTTCGGCATTCATCAGCAAAAACAGGACGGACTTTACTTCGCGGGAATGCACGTTCCGGTAGGCCGCCTCACAGCTCAGGATCTACAAGATATAGCAACTGCAAGTCTCAAATATGGGTGTGGAGAAATTAGACTCACTGAAGATCAGAATATAATTCTCGCGGGTGTTACAAGTGAAAAGATCGGGGCATTAAAAGCGGATACACTGCTTGAACGTTTCCCTCTAGATCCCACTAACATTTCAGCTGGTACAGTTTCCTGTACTGGCAACACATATTGTAGTTTTGCCCTTACAAACACAAAAGACCAGGCTATGAAGATAGCCAAAGAACTTGACGTCGAGTTGAAACTACCTGAAGAGATAAAGATTCATTGGACTGGTTGTCCAAACACATGTGGGCAAGCCTACATGGGAGCAATAGGTCTAACAGGTACAAAGGCCAAAAATACTGATGGGGTGATGGGAGAAGGTTACACGATGACGCTTGGCGGCTCTCAGGGTCATAACCCAACAATTGGTGAAATCTATCGAAAAGCGATACCTGCCGCTGAAATCAAAACAGTCCTAAAGGAAGTCCTAATCACAAATTTTGGCGCAACAGAAAGAAACTAATAACTTTGTAAAATGGAAGAGTAAATTAAAGCATAAACCGTCGATATACATAATTAAGATATCCTAAATGGCATGAACTTTACAGTTAGATTATGACATATAAAGCAGCGCAATTAATCATAAACCAAAATTATAAGCCATTAAAGCCGTAAAGAATAATGAAGATAAATCCAAATACTGTAATACAATTTATAAGCAAAGATCTAGGAAGAAAAAATATAATTCAATTGCAATTACCACTTGGAATGTAGCAAATAAAATTTATATGCTATTATTTAAAGCAATTAAGAGAGTAGAAAGTAGATACCAATGACAATCATAAATCGTATAATGAACGGATTAAACATTTGTATCGAGTGATGCAAACCTCAAAACTTAGAACGGAAATGTTCTCAATTATACATGATGAAAAGTTATTAAGCATATCTATAAAATGGGAGGGGAAGACAGGAAATCCACCAATGTTAATGCTCCCTGCTCTAAGTACTATTTCAAGTAGTAATGAATGGAATAAATTTAAGAGTATAGTAGTAAGCAATTACTATACAATAACCCTCGATTGGCCAGGATTCGGAGAAAGTGAGAAAATAAATTTGAGGTATAATGGAAAGCTTTTAAGAAAAACACTTGAAAAAGCTCTCAGAATAATTATGTCAAAATATAACCAAGATCTATCGATTGTAGCGGCAGGACATAGTGCGGCAGTTGTGCTTAGCCTAAAGGATAGATATCTAAAAAATATAAAAGATATAGTGTTGGTAGCACCCACTTGGAGGGGACCACTACCAAGTATGACAGGATGGTCACCCAAAAAGCTACGTTTCATAAACAGGATAATCAGACTACCGATAATTGGCTCAGTAATTTATTATCTAAATACAACTAAAATGGTTTTACGTTTTATGGTAAAAAGACATGTCTGGCTAAAAAGCAACGAGAATAATACCGAGAGAATAAAGATACTTCAAAAAATATCTCGGCAAAAGGGTGCAAGATACGCAAGCGCAGCATTCGTAACAGGGAGTCTGGATATAATTCAAAGTAGTGAGGTGTGGCTGACAAGCGCCAAAAAGATTAAGGAAAAATCTACAATTGTCATAGCAAAAGACTCACCAAAGAAGTCATTATCTGAGATGGTAGCACTCTCTGATAATTGTAAAAATATATTATACATAAGGGGAAGACTAGGATGCCATGAAGAGTTTGGAGATGAAATCGCAAAAAGGTTATTTAGCTAAATTAGCACTCCTAGAAAATACCAACGAAAAAAGAAAAGCAACGAATTGCAAAATTACTATAGAAGGACCTGATGGCATATTAAACAATCCAGACAGGACCAGGCCAAGAAGTGCACAAGTACCACCTAGCAATACAGAAAAAACAATATAAGAACTAAATCGACGTGAGATAAGTCTTCCAGCACAAGCAGGTATGACAACGAAAGCGCTTATAAGTAAGACACCAACAGCTTTAATCGAGACAGATACTACAACACCCAATAAAATGATAAAGGCAAGCTTGTGATATCTAGTCGAAATACCAATAGAACCAGCCAATTCTTCGTTAAGTGTTAGAAGAACTTGAGTGCGGAGAGAAAATATAAGATAAATTAAAGAAAATAAAAACAGAAACAATATAATAAGTATGTCTGAGCTAGTAATGCCAAGAATATCACCAAACAATAGTTGCCTA
>QCSJ01000130.1 GCA_003211535.1 Synechococcus sp. AG-670-A05
GCTACAACACGACCATTAGTTAGTCAGCTTCTGATCATTCACAGCAAACTTGCACCAGTGAAGGCTTCGATCACCTCTGCTTCAGCAGCAGGATCGAGGTTCATGGCAGCAATGGTCTCTTGAATGATGCATCGTGTGATGCGGAACCATTCCTCACGTGTTGCTGAGCGTGGCAGGTCGTCTATTGCAAGAACTGGTGCTTTTGAGACGTGATCAAGGATGTTTGGCATCGGTATCGAGCGCGGCTAGAAACGGTTGGTTGACCAGAATTATGAGGTTAAAAGCTGGTTAATAAGCAGCTGCAAGCTATCAGAGGGCACTTGGACAACCTTGAGGACGGAAATGTTTAAGTGATCGATGTTTGATCAGCCCCAGGCGGGCTTGGGGCTTTACCTCCAGCCCGTTTTTACTTAATAACTTTGAAAGTGAGGCCTAAAGTCGATCGAGATGAATGTTTTGTCGTGAGATTGGTAGCGAAAACATCAGCGCCCCCCTTCTTTTCCCTTGCAGGACTTTTACGCCATTCAGCCAAGGTGCATCAGGATTCCCAAAATATATATTTCTACATCATACCAACAATGTGAAATTATCCACAGTCAGCTCAGGTTTTCCACTCAGAACTGCGACTAAACCTCCTTCGTTAGCCTTCCCCCAATTCTTATCTGAGCCATTACCATCAAAATAAAGGCGACCTTTCTTTTCAAAATAGACAAAGTCGTAATCCTGCCTAGACAGTAGCTTCAACTCCTTCTTATTGTTAGTAGAAGCAAAATGAATTTCAGAAGCTCCTTGCAATGCTGGGAAAGCATATTGGCTCACAGCAATAGTGTCTCCCTGTGATTCATCGAATCCAATGATTTTGTCAGCAGCCTTTTTAGTGAAGACATCAAAGGAATCAAAAGTAAAAGCATCTGCAACGCTCGTTCCCTTGAATTTGCCCTTACCCCCTACCAACTCAATGATACCGTCATAAGGTTCTGGTTCAGGCTGTGGGGCGGGTTCAGGCTCTGTTTTGGTGTAAACTTGATTTACTAAGTATTTATCGTAATCCCATAAATCTTTACTTAAAAATTTTTCTGGAAATGGATCCTCCTGAACGCTTTTGTATTGAGTACTGTCTGCCAGATCACCTAAGCCCAGTATGTTGCCAACTTCATGCATTGCAGTGGTCAGTAACCAGCCGTTGTTTAAATCATGACTATCAAATTGAATCGTACCTTTGGTGATGCTCTTATTGCTATACCAACTGGAATCCCAATGGCCATATGCGTTTTCAATCCCATCTACATAGGTTGCCGCGATGGTTACATCAGCCATGTTTCCGCTATTCGTTTCTACAAATTTTATGCTTTCTATGGCATTATCCCAAATTTGAAATGCTTTTCGGATTTCACCAGTGTAGTCATCAAGCGAGGTCGCCACGGCTACATACTCGCCATTAGGGAGCTTGAGTGAGTTGCTTACCGTGCTCCAAGTAATTACGCGGACTTCATGATCATTTACCTGCCACTTAGCTCCGTAATAATCACTAATGAAAAGAGACTCAAGATTTGATGTCATTTGCTTAGTTTGAATTTAAGGCTTTAACCCCGTTAAAACACTATCGCTGTTCCAGCTAAGAATGACCTCCCCCATCTGAAGGATTTATCTAAGGGTCTCTATCCCCAATGCTGCTCGCATGTGCAACATGATGATGGCGATGGGGTTCTACTACGGACAGCGTCGTCATGAAGGAAGACGTCCTCGTGGATAGCGGCAGTCACAGGCGGCTCGCCCTAAACGAAGGTTCTGATGCTGTGGGGAATATGGTGATCACCTCCCCCTCAACTTTTACTGATTTAGGTGAGCCGGGTGAGCCAGACCAAAACTTGCCGATCGCAATAACGGATTTACGTCAAGCAAACGGTCGCATGCTGTTTTATGTCCAAGTTCGTCCGCAGCCAGCTACCCGCTCTAGCGCGACATCCATTCGGTAGATGCACTCTTAAAAGCGCGCGCCTCGTCAGCATCTTTCACAGGGAATGCATCGACAGATCGACCTTGGGACTTTGTTCGGTAATAAAGATAAAAAATTTGGCCGCGATCAAATTGTATTTGCCAGTCAAAAGATATAACTTGATCTCTAGAAATCGAGTAGCCTCCTACCACCTGGTCTTCAAGCTCGCTTGAGTACAACCAGCGATACTTTTTTGCGACAGCAATAGTTTCCTCAGAGACACTGATTTCAAGCAGGTCCTTTTAAAAAACAACTCTGCTCTCAAGGATATCGAACGACGTACTCCTAGTCACACGAGCCTTCTTTGGCTGGTTACCAGGCATCCAAACATCAAAAACCCCCAGATCACCTGCTTGGACAGATGCAGTCAAGAGAAGCAGAACAGCAAGCAGAAAATTTCTCATCAATCGCAAGTTGTTTTACGTCAAAGTTCAGGTTGCGCTACAACAGGATCTGGCTTTGCGGACATCCAGTTGAGGAACGCTCTCTTAACTGCTTTCGCATCATTTTTTTTATCAATTGCCACTCATATTGACCACTCAAATCCTTATGAAAAACAGAGAATATTACTCCAAACGCAGTGTTGTAGCTGAAGGACTGAACTTGATCTGGAGTTATTCCTATTTCATTGATCTCCTCCTTTTCACTGATATGCCCACGCTTACGTAAACCAAGGACAGCCTCCGGTGACGAGCGTACGAAAAGCTTCCCATTTTTAAACGTAAGAGTCGACTTTGGTTTGAACTTTCTAACCGTATTGGCGTCTATTGCTAATTGAAGGATTGTTTTTAAAAAATCCGGATCTTTCGCATTGACTCCATACATCATATGGTCAGATGCACCAAGTTCTCCCGCCAAGGCTGGTCAACTGAGCAAAAGCTAAAATCAAAAACAGTCG
>QCSJ01000131.1 GCA_003211535.1 Synechococcus sp. AG-670-A05
CGTTCTCGAAGGCTTCCTTAGTGAGCAGATCCAGGGGGCGGATGTTGGCTTTCACCGCCTCAACCAGTACCTCAGCGGAGCGGGCGGCGCTGTCGGCCTTTTCCTCGTCCTCCGCAGCCATCGTGGAGCTGTAGGGGAGGCTGAGCCCCATCGTTTCGATGGCGGCGCTCATGGTGTTGGCGGTGAACATGCCGCCGCAACTGCCAGCCCCAGGACAGGCATTTTTCTCAACAGCGGTGAGCTGCTCTTGGTCGATCTTGCCGCTGGTGAGCTGACCGACGGCTTCAAACGCGCTCACCACAGTGAGATCGCAGCCGCCGAGTTTGCCCGGTTTGATTGTGCCGCCATAGACGAACACCGATGGGATGTTCATCCGTGCCATGGCGAGCATGGCGCCGGGCATGTTCTTGTCGCAGCCGCCGACGGCAAGCACACCGTCCATGCTCTGGCCATTGCATGCGGTTTCTATGGCGTCAGCGATCACTTCACGGCTTACCAGGGAGTACTTCATCCCCTCGGTGCCCATGGAGATGCCGTCGCTCACCGTGATCGTTCCGAACATCTGCGGCATGCCGCCCGCTTGCCGTGCTGCTTCCTCAGCACGAAGGGCGAGATCGTTCAGGCCGACGTTACATGGCGTGATCGTGCTGAAGCCGTTGGCGATGCCAAGGATGGGTTTGTCGAAGTCTTCATCACCGAAACCGACGGCCCGCAGCATGGCGCGGTTAGGCGAGCGCTGAATTCCCTGGGTGACGGCTTCGGAACGGAGCATAGGCCGGAGATCTGTGCCAGTGGCATTCCCGCCAACCTACCGAGCGCTCAGTCCTCCGATCCGAGGCGCTCCAACTGGGCTCGCACGCGGGCGATCTCCGCATTGAGTCGTTCTACCCGCTGCTCCAGCAGACAGTTCTCATCGTGCTCAAGCACCTCTGAACCATCCTGCATCCGCGGGGCGTGGAGCATGGCCCGCTGTTGGCCGATGCGGCGGCGACGATCGGCTTCGTTCAGCAGCCACCAGGCAAGTCCAGCAGCACCGATCACCGCTCCGGCCACCAGGGTGGACAAGGTGCCTGAACCGGCCTCATGCTGATGTCCCATTCGCTCAACCTTCCTTATCTAAAACTAGTCGCGACCTGCAGACCTGAACTGCAGTCGTTGCACTGGATCACCTATGCCAGGGACGATGCCGCCCTCCGGGGTGAGGCCTTCATCGATGCAGGCGGTGTGCAGGGTCAGATCGGGCACCGCTTCTCCAAGCAACTTGAGGCCTGGGCTGGCGCAGAGCGCCGTTATCAGACGGATCCGCCGTCCATCCACACCCTGTTCCTGTAGCTGCTGCATAACCTTCAGCACGCTTTCACCGTGGCTGACCTGGTCGACGAACAGAATTACACCGGTGTTGGTACCAACGTCTCTCGGGACGCCGTCCAGGCAGAGCGCAGCATCTGGAAGCACATGACGCCCTCCTTGCCAGAGCTCTAGTCCTGCAGGAAGAATTGGCAATGCCAACAGTGGGATGCCTGCTTCCACAACGGTGGCGTCCACCTCGCCGTGATGAGTCGGAATGCGTTCCTGTCGGTGCGGCAGCCAGTCCCTCAGGGCTTCATAAGTCAGCCAGCGGCCCAGCTCCTGCATGGCCGTGGCGTACAGGGCCGAAGGTGTCTCCCGATGGCGAAGCATCGCTAGCCAATGTCCGATCAGTGGATGGGGTGGGACCACCACCCGCAGACTCATGGCCATCTCTCGTCGTTCCGCCGGCGGTTGCCATAACGTAAATGTTCAAATTACCGGTCTCATGCGCGCCCTTCTTCGTCAGGCCTCCCTGGTGGCGGCGATCTTGGTGGTGATCAACACCCTGCTGTGGACCGATTCCGTGCAGGCGATCACCGCCCCTGAACTGCGGGGTCAACGGGCGGTTCAAGAGATCACCGCGGACATGCATGGGCTCGATCTCAAGGAAAAGGAATTCCTAAAGGCGGATCTCCGCGAGGTTGACCTCAGCGGGACGGATCTGCGAGGAGCTGTGATCAACACATCCCAGCTGCAGGGGGCTGATCTACGTGGTGCCAACTTATCTGACGTGGTGGGGTTTGCCAGTCGTTTCGAAGGGGCTGACCTGAGAGGAGCAACCTTCACCAACGCGATGTTGATGCAGAGCCGTTTCGCTGATGCCCGCATAGAGGGTGCTGATTTCACCGACGCCGTGCTCGATCTTCCCCAGCAGAAACTGCTCTGTGCAACGGCTGCAGGGATCCATCCCAACAATGGTGTCTCCACCCGTGAGAGTCTGGGCTGTCGCCCCTGATCCGCCATGTCTCAGCGTCTTCCCGTCACAGTCATCACAGGATTTCTGGGGGCGGGCAAGACCACGGTTCTGCGCCATCTGCTGACCAACAGCGGTCAGCGGTTGGCTGTGATGGTCAATGAGTTCGGCAGTGTCGGTCTTGATGGTGACCTGATCCGTAGCTGTGGCTTCTGCCCTGATGATGAGATCGATGGCCGTCTGGTGGAGCTCAACAACGGCTGTCTCTGCTGCACAGTTCAGGACGACTTTCTGCCGACGATGGAGCGCCTCCTGGAGCGGGCTAATCAACTGGACGGCATCTTGGTTGAGACCAGTGGTCTGGCCTTGCCGCGACCATTGCTGCAGGCCCTGGACTGGCCGGAGATCCGCAGCCGTGTTCACGTGAACGGTGTAGTCACGGTGGTGGATGGTGAGGCCCTGGCGGCGGGAAGCCCGGTGGCTGATCGCGATGCGCTCGAGCGACAGCGGCAGGAGGATCCAAGCCTGGATCACATCACAGCCATCGATGAACTGTTCGACGACCAGTTGCAGTCGGCCGATCTGGTGCTGATCAGTCGTGCGG
>QCSJ01000132.1 GCA_003211535.1 Synechococcus sp. AG-670-A05
GCTGGTGATGGGTGATCACGAGCGTCTTGGCACCGCAACGGCACTGGAGAATTGTTGTTTGATTGAGATGACGCGGGAGAAATTTCTGTTTGCGGTTCAGGAAGACCCGATGTTCGCAATCGAACTGCTGGCCTCCATCGATGAGCGCCTTCGGGACATCAAAATGGGTGTCAACTGACCCTATCCGTTGTCGTCCCTGCAGCTCGTCTGGTTCAAGCGCGATCTGCGTGTTAATGATCACCGACCTTTGCTGGAGGCATCAGAGCGCGGAGCTGTGCTGCCGCTCTATGTTGTGGAACCTGAGCTCTGGCAACAACCTGATGCCTCCGAACGGCAGTGGCTCTTCTGCCGGGAGTCGCTGATGGAGTTGCGCCAGGTCCTGGCGGATCTGGGCCAGCCGCTGGTGGTTCGCAGCGGTGATGTGGTGCAGGTGCTGGAGCGCGCCCGGCGTCAGTTTGGCATCGATGGGCTGTGGAGCCATGAGGAAACAGGCAACGGCTGGACCTATCAGCGCGACAAACGTGTGGGGGCCTGGGCCCGTCAGCACGGCATCGCCTGGACGGAAATCCCCCAGTTCGGGGTGACGCGCCGGCTGCGCAGCCGCAATGGCTGGGCCAAGCGCTGGGAGGCTCAGATGGCGGAGCCCATCACGCCAGTCCCGACCGAGTTGCATTCACTCGAAGACATTGAACCAGGTGTGATCCCCGAGCGCCCCTGTCTAGAGCTGCTTTCGGATGCGTGTCCGCAACGGCAGACGGGTGGGAGGTCGATCGGTCTTGGGGAACTGCGTGAATTTCTCCATCGCCGTGCATCGCGCTATCAACGGTCGATGTCGAGCCCCAATACCGCCTTCAGCGGTTGTTCGCGGCTTTCGGCCTATCTCACCTGGGGTTGCCTCTCAATGCGGGAGGTGCTGCAGACCAGTCGTACCCATAGTGGTCGCGGCGTCAGCAGCTTTGAATCACGGCTCCACTGGCACTGTCATTTCATCCAGAAGCTTGAGGATCAGCCGGCGATCGAATTCAGCGATTTCCATCCCTTTATGCGGGGCATTCGCAAGGCGGATACCGAGCGCTTGACGGCCTGGCGCGAAGGCCATACAGGCGTCCCCTTCGTGGATGCCTGTATGCGCGCCTTGCGGGCCCATGGCTGGATCAACTTCCGCATGCGGGCGATGTTGATGTCCTTCGCTAGCTACAACCTCTGGCTTCCCTGGCGGGACACTGGCTTGCATCTGGCCCGCCAGTTTGTTGATTACGAACCGGGGATTCACTGGAGCCAGTGCCAGATGCAGTCGGGCAGCACCTCGATCAACACGATTCGGATCTACAATCCTATTAAGCAGGGTGTGGAACACGATCCGCATGGGAGGTTCATACGGCAGTGGTGCCCAGAACTGAAGGAAGTGCCGACGATTCATATCCATGAGCCTTGGATGCTTGGCGGCGGCAGACCGGCTCCGATCGTTGACATAAACGCCTCGATGCAGATGGCGAAGCATCGCATCTGGGAAATTCGCCGATCGGCAGGTTTTGATCGCCATGCCGATGCGATTCAGCGCAAGCACGGCTCCCGCAAGGCAGGGTTGACGCAAACAACCTCCCACCGCCGGCGCAAACCCCAGCCATCCGACAACGGCAGTCAGCAGCTCAGCCTCGGCCTCTAGTTGCGCTGTAGCAGCAGTCGTCTGATCACTCGTTGGGCGATGTCGCCGTAGCCCATCTCACCGGAGAGAATCTGTGCAATCCGCCGTGGAGCAGTGGGTCGCTTGATCCCCAGCTGATACCCGACACTGGGGAAGCGATAAAACACCTGGGCAATGCGCCGACCCCAGGCCATCGACTCCTCCCAGCGCTGCCGCATTGTGCGGCTGTAGCCCCGCAGATTTGGACTGTCGCCATTAAGCCATTGGTTCAGATGTCGAGCCGCCTCGCAGCCACTCATCAGGGCGGGGCGAAGCCCTTCCGCCAGAAAGGGATCGCACAGCGATGCCGCATCCCCCACCACCACAATGCCGTCGCCATCAAGACGGTGATGGCCGTTCCACACCCGCAGTTGCCCCCGTTGACGGATCCCGGCATCGGCCGCGAAGCCCAGATCCGGCAGCAGCTGAGTCAGCACCTGCTCCGGGTCGGCGTCCTGCTTGCCGATAAAGCTGCCCACACCAATGTTCACGCCACCAGCGAGGGGAAAGGCCCAGGCGAAGCCATGTTTCACTAGGCCGAATTCAAAGCGGGTGGTGCCATCGCTGAGCTTGCCTTGGCCCTCGAGCCTCACCGACATGGTGGTGGCCATCTGAGGTCGCTTGGCTCCCAGGCCGAGCCGTTGGGGCCAGGGTGAGGCTGAACCATCGGCAATCACTACGGACCGCCCCTGCCAATGGCGTCCATCGGTATCCGTTAGTTGCCAGACGTCTCCTTGGCGGTGGATATCGTTGACTTCAACGCCTGTAAGGCGTTTAGCTCCAGCCTGAATGGCCTGGTCTGAGAGCAGTTGATCCAGCGTTTCGCGGCGCACGATCCAGAACGGTGCATCGTTGGGCAGTTCGGCGACCACCGGATCCTCCAGGCACCAACTGAAATCCACCTGACGGATCACCTGCTCCACCGCAGGCTCCAGGGGAAACGGGAACCATTGCTGGACAGAGGCCGCCAAGCCACCACCGCAGGGTTTAAT
>QCSJ01000133.1 GCA_003211535.1 Synechococcus sp. AG-670-A05
GGGGGCGACGGTTTGGAGCGCACGATCCGTTTCCTCGAGCCGATGAGTGTGTCGTTGATCAGTGGATCGCGGCACGTACCTCCGTCCGGACTCAACGGTGGGGCTAGCGGTGCCTGTGGCGTGAATCGGTGGCTGGACCGAGATGGTGTGGCCCATCCCCTGCCCGGTGCCGTGCAGCTGGAGCTTCAGGCGGGCGAGGCTATCCGCATCCTCACCCCAGGGGGAGGCGGCATGGGACGTTGAAAGACAACGCTCGAACAGATGTCATGCGGAAGACCTTGCAGCGATGTTGGTTGCTGCTGTTGCTGAGTTGCAGTGTCTCGAGTGTTGTGCAAGCCCAGACCATCGACCAACGCTTTTTCCAGGTGCAGCTGCTGCTGGATCAGATCCAGCTGGCAGCCTCCATTGGAAACACTGCTGGGGTGTGTGCCCTGTCCCGCCGCGCGAACGACCGATTCCTCGACATTCTTCCGGCTCTGCAGCGTCAGCGCCCCGGGGTGGACCATGCGGCCCTGCAGGAGAGAATTTTACTGGGTTTCAGACTCTGTGATCGGTAGGTCCACTCGTTGCTGAGTAGTGATCCGCGATCCAGGTTGTGACCAGTGAATTCACTGCGATGGGACTGATCCAGACCTTTCAAAGCCGTTTGCTTCGCTACGAATCTCCGGCGCGACTGGAACAACAGTCGCACTTTGAAGCTGCACGCAACCTGGCGCAGGCCCAGTTTCAGCTGGGGGACGCAGAATTAAGCAAGCGATTGTGGCAGGACGTCGCCGATCGTGATCTTGATGTCGAGCGGATTGAGCAATTGATGTATGGCTGCTGGTTTCAGGATGATCCTGATGCCATGGCTGCAGCAGATGCGGCCTATCTGAGCCGGACGGCACAGCCCGAACCCCCCGGTATTTTCGAGCACTGCTGATGGCCCCGCTCGCTGGTGACGGTGATTTTTGAACATCCTGCTGCTGCAACCGGAGGACCACTGGCTGGATGCAACCACGGTGCGCATCAGCGATCGCAGGGCTGTTCATCTCCGCCAGGTGTCGCGATCCGCCGTAGGGGAGACGATCCGTGTTGGTGTTGTGGGCGGGCAGCGTGGTGATGCTCTCATTACGGCAATCAATGCCAGAGGCATTACTTTGGCCGTTTCCCTCAACGATCCGCCACCCGCACGGCACCGGTTCGACATCGTGCTAGCGCTGCCGCGCCCAAAGATGCTGCGTCGGATCCTGCGCACCGTTGCGGAATTCGGGGTCTGCAACCTCCACCTGATCAACAGTGCCCGGGTGGAGAAGAGCTACTGGCAAACCTCGCTTCTGGCGGCGGACAATGTGGAGGAGGCTCTGATGTCGGGGATGGAACGGGCCCGGGACACCGTTGCGCCTGTGGTTCATCAGCACAGGTTGTTTCGTCCTTTTGTGGAGGATCAACTGTCAACGATCTGCGCCGGTCGTCCCTGCTGGTTGGCGGAGATGGGATCAGCGACGGCCCTTGCGGAGACCCCCGCCAGACCGGCGGTGGTGATGATCGGCCCCGAGGGTGGATTTGTTCCTTTCGAACTGGATCTGGCCCAATCGCTTATGGCCCAGCCGGTGCATCTGGGCCCCCGGGTGCTCAGTGTGGATACGGCATTAACAGCCGCTTTGGCGCTGGGTTGGGGATGATGAGCAGCAACGACACGCTGCATCCATGGGTGAGACGAACGAACTGGCGGGCTTGGCAGCCCTGGTGGAGGATGTGGGTGCCGGCAACGTAATTGATGCTGAGCTGCTCGAGGGTTGCCCGGTTGAAGCCCATGAGCTGGATGAGATGGGACCGGAGGAGGCTGCTCAGGTGGCTGCCCACTGCTTCGTCACCTTGTTCGGTCACACCGTGGAGTCCGCTGAAGGTAGCGACGCCGATTCAGACGAGGGTCGCTGGTCCGGAACGCTGGACGGCTTCGGCTTTGTGATCAGTCGCGATGACCTGGGGGATCTGGTGCTGGACTTCAGCGCGCCGGCGTCCTGATCAGAAGCATGAGCCCGGAGACCGTTATGACTACGGTGAGCATCCCAAGGATCAGTGGATAGATCGGCTGCAGATTGATCGCCCCGAAGTTGCCGGTGTGGATCTTCAGCAGCCAGAACGCGTCAATATTGTTCTCCAGCAGCAAGCTGTAGAGGGATCCGGTTCCGGCCGTCAGCAGCAGCGGTGCTGCGGCAATCGGCACAAGCCAGCGGTGCAGGCGACGAGCCTGGCGTTGTTGATAGCGCCGGTGCGGCATGGTCACTGCTTGCGCAACTGCTGATGCAATTCCCGTTCATCGGAGCAGGGCATCCAGCGATCGTTGTTCTGATGAACTGATGTGCAACCGATCTGGTGCGCGCGGCTCATGGCCTCGGTTTCGCTGTCATACATCCCCCTGCTATGGGCGTGAGCCCAACCGCTGTGGAGAAAGGATGTGCCAAGAAGCGCGATTAGAGCGAACAGATACATTGAACCGAAACCTGGATCACCGACCTTCGCAGTGTTGAAAGGCCTTAAGTTTATTGACTCTGCCGGGTCCCTGCTGGCTGCCGGAATTGATGGCATCGCGCATCTTGATTCGCGCATCGACGCAGCGATTGAAGCGGTGGTGCCTGACCGCCTGTGGGAGGAGCAGCAGCGCAACGGCGAATAGGCTCA
>QCSJ01000134.1 GCA_003211535.1 Synechococcus sp. AG-670-A05
CGATGGCGAGGTAAAGCAAGACCCAACGGCTGATGGCTCCGATGCGCTCGGCGGGGGTGATCAGAGACCAGAGCAGCCAAAGCAGGCCAGTGGCAGCGATTTCCAGCCCCAGTCCGTTGCGCGATACGAAGGGCAGGCTGCCCAGCAGCAGCATCAGCACCCCCCCCGAGAGCAGCTCCAGCCGCTGCTGAGTTGAAGCCTTCACCGTCAGACATCCGCGCCAGCGCAGGAGCAGAGAACCAGAAAGGTGATCTTTGGCTTCGGCCATTGCTCAGGCTTCGGTGAAGACCGTTTCAGCGGGATTATCAAGCTCCTGCCAGCGGCTTTCCAGTGCCTCCGCATCAGGGAGTGGATGCGCGTTGCGCTGATACAGCACTCGATACACCGGAAGATTCTTGTCGAGGACATATTGCTCCCGTTCCGTGGGAACCGGCAGGGGGTTGTCTGCGCGCCAGGGTCTGGCATCCGACTCCGGGCGTGAGAAACAACCACTCAGTTCCGTGAGCGCCACCATCGGTTCGATCACTGCCAGAACATCGCTCTGCAAAAAGAGCTCCCGCCCGGGTTGGAGTGCAGCCGCGATGGCCAGTAGCAGAGCGGGCTGCAACACCCGACGCTTGCGATGCCGTCGCTTGAACCACGGGTCCGGGAATTGCACCGAGACCCTGTGCAGGGTGTCGTTCGGCAGAGCTGCGAGCCAACTTTCCAGGCTTATGTTGGCGTTGCAGAACAGCACACGCACATTGCCCTGAACACTGTTAAGAGCATCGCGGTCGGCGGCGGTCACGAGGGGGCGGCGGATCTCCACACCTAGGTGGTTCCATCCCTGGTTCAACTCGGCCAGTCCCAGGATGCAGCGTCCTCGCGCACAGCCGATATCGAGGTGAATCGGTTGGTCGGGATGGTTGAACAGCTCTCCCGGAGATGGCAGTTGCAGCGGCAGCTGGAAGAAGCGGCTGAGGGGATTGACGTGCTGGCGCAACGTTCAATCGGCATTGGAAGATGGATCCTGCCTTAGCAGCCCCCAGCAAGCTGTGTAGCCGTGAAGATGGGTGGACCCTGCCACTGGCCCAATTTCCCCGTTGCAGAAGGCACCGGCCATCGGCAGGTCCGGCATCACCGTGCGGCCCAAGTTCACATCGCCATCGGGTTGACCGAACAATCCCTGGCCACGCCCCTGGCAGGCCATCAGCAAACCGAACACATGAGCGGATCCGGCCTCCTCGGTTGAGGATCGCAGCAGGTTTAGTGCTTCCATGCGGGACGCATCTGCTTCACGCAGCTGAAACTGGACATTCATGCCGGGACGCACCCGATCCGCCACAGCAACCGCTCCGTTGTTGGGGTCCACCCCGATCAGATTGCGGACGAGGAAGGCCCCACTGTCACCATTCAGAGTGTTGGCAGTGAGCTGAAGATTGCGGCGTTCGATGCCGAGGAAGAGGGAATGCCGCACCTGTTCCCGTTCTTCCTGGGTTAGGTCCGCCAGGATGCGTTGCAGGCAGGCCACGGGGGTGTCGCGACGCTCTCCGTCACTGAGTTCCAGCACCACATTGCGCTGGACCTGCTCGATCGAAAACACCGGACCGATCGGCCGGCACCCCTGCGCCACCACGCTGTCCAGCCGCCAATCGCCGCCGATGGAGCAGATCACCGCTCCAGTCATGACGCGATCATCGAACAGCAATGAGCCATGGGGAGCATTGTGGGGGCAGGCAATGCCGCCGATCTTTTCGGCGTCTGGAAAGGCGTAGTCCATCCCACTGATCAGATCGTTGATATTGCTGCTGGTGGGATCGATCAGCAGGATCTGGCTACGACACTGCTCTGGGTGTAGGCCACTCCACTCTTGCCATGTCTGCGCGGAGCCGTCGAGATCCGGCAGCGACTTTGTGTCGAGAGCCACGCTGTTGATCTCGGCCCCCGGCAGATTCAACAGCGTCACACTGAGTGAAGGGGCCTGCTCGATTTCGGCGGCGGTGCCGTCGGCTCGGGTTCCAACAACGCCACCGCCAGCTGCCCCAAGCCAGTGGCGGGACCTCAGGTCCTGTCGTAACAGGGGCAACAGGCGTGGCAGATCGCTGGCGTACCCCGTTGACGCGAACACAAGGGCCAGATCAGATCCCCCCCGTCGTCCCAGCTGGCTGACCACGTCCCGAACGGCTTCCTCCAGTGAGGGACGGGTGGAGAGGGCCGACCGACAACTGTGCGATGCGGTTGCAGCGCGGAACCAGTCGAGGGGGGAGAACATGACCATGAATTGGACCTTATCAATCCCTGCAGCACGGTGGGGGACATAGATAATGGCGCGACTTCAGCGTGCCGTTTTGAACGAGCTTTCCTACCGGGTACTGGTGTGGATCACCTATCGGTTGGCCGCGACGGTGGCTCTTGGCTTGCCACTGGTGTTGCTGATCTGGTCGGCCTGGCGGCGTGAGTCTGTAGTGCAGCGCTTGCTTGGTCTCTACTGGAAGGTGGCCAGCCTGATGGTGATCAGCTTGCTGTTGCTCACCGACGAGCGCCCCCTGGGGTACGCGACGGCTGTTGTAGCGCCTGTGCTGATGGTGATAAGTGTCTGGTTTTGGGTGGATCTTAATGAAGAACTGGCCGACCAGCCCACCTGGCGCCCCTTGCCGCTCACAGTTCGTCTAT
>QCSJ01000135.1 GCA_003211535.1 Synechococcus sp. AG-670-A05
CCGACCGCCGCCAGAATCGGATCACGTTTGCTTTCATCGGTGTCGTAAAGGATCTGAACCGCACCTTCTTCACGTAATTCATTCACCCCTTTGCGGAAGTTCTTGAAGGCGGAGGGGTTGGGATTGCGCAACCAACTGAAGATCTCCGGGCTGAAGCAGGGAATGCCTTCGAATTCCACTTTTGGCCCCACATACAGGGTGTCTCCGATCGAGAACATGCCGGGGTTATTCAGACCGATCACGTCGCCGGGGTAGGCGTCCTCCACCACAGCCCGGTCCTGTCCGAACAGCTTTTGCGGTCTGGAAAGACGGATCGCCTTACCGGTGCGCGCGTGTTTCACAGTCATGTCCTTCTCGAAGCGCCCACTGCAGACCCGAACGAAGGCAACCCGGTCCCTATGGCGGGGGTCCATGTTGGCCTGAAGCTTGAACACGAAACCACTGAACCCTTCCCGCAACGGATCGATCAATCCCTCGCTGCTGGAACGGGCGATCGGACGCTGGGCCATTTCCAGGAAGGCATCGAGGAACGGCCGCACCCCGAAATTGGTCATCGCCGAGCCAAAGAACACAGGTGTGAGCTCGCCGGCATGGACCATTTCAATATCCAGCTCAGCTCCCGCGGCGTCGAGTAACTCCATTTCCTCGATGGCCAGATCCAACAGCTCCTCCTCCACCAGCTCCCGCAGGGCCGGATCATCGAGGGACAGCTTCTGTTCCTCAGCCTGCTTGCCCCGCTCGGCACGACTGAACAGGAACACCTCACGGGTGCGGCGATCGATCACCCCACGGAACTGCTCACCGCTGCCAATGGGCCAGTTCACGGCCCACGGGGTCAGCCCGAGTTCCGATTCAATCTCGTCCAGAAGCGTCAGTGGTTCGCGCCCGGGACGATCCATTTTGTTGATGAACGTGAAGATCGGGATCTTGCGCATCCGGCAGACCTCGAACAACTTGCGCGTCTGAGGCTCCAGGCCCTTGGCGGCGTCCTCGAGCATCACGGCGTTATCGGCGGCCGCCAGGGTCCGGTAGGTGTCCTCGGAGAAATCCTGGTGACCGGGGGTATCCAGCAGGTTGATCGTGGTGGCGTCGTAGTCGAACTGCAGCACCGTCGAGGTGATCGAGATGCCGCGCTGTTTCTCCAGTTCCATCCAGTCGGAGGTGACCTTGCGCTGTTCACCGCGCGCCTTCACCGCACCGGCCTGCTGAATCGCACCGCCGTACAAAAGCAGCTTTTCGGTCAGGGTTGTCTTGCCGGCGTCCGGGTGGGAAATGATTGCGAAGTTGCGGCGACGGTCTACCGCCTCCGCCACCAATCCGGCCAGATCTGATTCAGTCGCCGTTGTGCCGCTCATCGCTCGCTATCAATCCACCAAGCCTGACACCACCAGATAACGGTCATTTTCCGCCTCCACTGTGAGTGAGTCCAATCCCGCCGCCGCCAACTGCAGTTGCACCTCCTGCAGCTCAAAAGCTGCCACCAGGGAGGCGCAAAAATCTTGAATCAACACTGGATGGGCATCCGGACAGTGGAGCTGCTGCAGACGATGCACCTCCGCCAGGGAAGTCGGACGGCGCAGGTCGCGGTGCAGCACCCGGCAGCCCGGGGTAGCCAACTTACGGGTGAGACGCCAGAGCAGCGCTGGGTCATGCAAGTGATGCAGAAGGCTATTGCTGACGATCAGGTCGACCGAATCCAGGGCCAGCTCCTGCAAGGTGCGGCAGCAGAAATCCACGGAAAGGCCCAGCTGATCCGCACGTTCTCTGGCCACCGCCAGCATCGCCGGAGAGCCATCCACACCAATGACCCGCGCACCGGGGAAGCGCTGGGCCAGGGGAAGGGTGATATTCCCAGGACCGCACCCCAGATCGAGGATCACGGCGGGAGCAACGCCGCCCGAGGTCGAGGTCAGCAGGGCTTCGATCATTGCCACGGTCCGCCGATCACCGTCACTGAAATCAGCCGTGGCATACGCCATCACCTGAGCAGCATCATGCATCAGCTCGGGCTCCGGCAAGCGTTGCATCCGCGTTCGGTAGTGAACAACCAGTCTGCCCAGGACACTGCCAATGGTGGCGTGCGACCCTTGCTACCCCCATCTATGGCGTTAGGGTTTCAAGAACATCTGTGCCCTGCCGCACGTGACTCTGACCCCGAATCGCGTGGAGGTCGCCGCGAGCGACAGCGCCCGTTTCAGCAACTTTCCCGCCACTGCACCCGCTGCAAACCCTGTCTTTTACAGGACCTACAGCCGCAAAACTTCCAACGGCCGCGAGAGCTGGAGCCAGGTGGGAGAGCGCAATCTCGGTGGTCTGCGGCAGCTGGGGGGCCTGAACGACGAGGAGGTGGCTCTACTGGCGCGGATGCAGAGCGAGAAAAAAGCCTTGCCATCCGGCCGCTGGCTCTGGATCGGCGGCACGGGTTGGATTAAGCAGTCGGTGAACTTCTCCGGTGCCTACAACTGCACCTCCACCAACTTGGTGGACTGGCAGGCCTTCGGTCTAATGATGGACCTGGCAATGATGGGTTGCGGCACCGGGGCCATTATCGAGCCGCACCTGATCGAGCGGCTGCCGATCGTGCGCAACACCCTCAAAGTGGTGTCAGTGTCGG
>QCSJ01000136.1 GCA_003211535.1 Synechococcus sp. AG-670-A05
TCAACGACTGGAACAACAGTGCCGCCCTGGACCTGGAGCTGGAGCGCCATGAAGTCGCTGGTGCGGGCATCCTGCTCACCGCCGACGAGCTGATTTCTTTTCAATTCGACCGCCGCTGACACCCAGCGGGGATCAGGTCGAGGAGAGAGCCAGGTGTTCAGCCTGTTCGATGGCGACGGCACCAGCGCCACCAGGGCAACCCGCTATGGAGGCTCCTACGACGAGAGCCACGTCAGCATCGTTCGCGGCAACCAGCCATCGGTCCTGAAGGATCTGATCAAGGGCGACGACAGGACCGGAAAGATGGCGCGGTTCCTGTGGTTCAGTACCCGCCGGGAATCATCATTACGCCGGACGATGACCCGACAGGACAACAGTTACGACGGCGCAACCAGGCCAGGGACACGCTGAAGAAGTACGCCAAGCTCTTCCACTCGCTGTCGCCAGGGACCGTCACCCTCGAGCGCGAAGGGCGGCTGATGTTCAACCGCTAGTTCGTTGACCATCAAAACCGGGCCGTAGCCATCGGCGACAACGTCATCACGCCCATGTTCAAAAAGAGCAGCGCCCAGGCGGTGAGGCTCGGCGGTTTGCTCTATCGAGTCAGACAGCCTGACGGCCTAATCATTGACGCCGAACGGATTCAGCAGGCGAAATCGATTGTCGACTGCCTCTTCGCTGAGACCGAACGGTTCCACCAGGGCGACGGTGACCTCATCGATCAGCTGTTGGATCGCATTCGGAAGTTCGGCAGCGAAGTCACCTGGGTACGGCTCAGAGCCAAGGTCCTGGACCGTTGGCGTAAGGCCAAAGCCAGGGCCAGGCAATTTGGAGAGGCGGTGTCCAACCTCCTCGCGAACGCCGAAGGCGAGCTGGTGAAAGCCAAGCCTCTCACCTGGCGCCGGTAACGGCGGCCAAGTTCTGCCACGGCTTCGTGGCGGAGCCGGAGGGATCAACTGCACCACCAGGGATGTGACCCGCCACCAAACAGTGGCGGTCCGTGGCTGCTGGAGCACCGCAACCTCCAATACGGAAATCACATGAACACGTCTCAGTCATCCATGAACACAACAAACGAAAACACCATGACCACAGGAAACAAAACAGACGTCGATCTCAGGAACAGGACACTTTTTGCCGAGGACTGCTTCCTCGCTGGGCGTATCGGTGAACTTGAGTCTGCGGTCAAGGAATGGGACCTCGACGATCAAGCCGCCGTTCAGAGCGCCAAATACCTCGGCAATGGCCGCTGGGAATACCGCGACTCAATCATCGAGGGAATGTGGGTGCGCGGGGGTGATTACTAGTTTGTGGCGATGAGCGACTTAAACGAAGTTCAGTTCCAGAAATTCAGTCAGGCAACATGGCTCGACGGCGTTTATGCCAGAGTTGCGTAATAAATCGATCTCATCGGGAAGAAAGAGCAGTAGCTCTAACGACAAGTCAGCGGACGGGTGGGCGGCATGGCCGCCAGCCCGCCTTTTTCATGGTGTTCCAAGCCTCGATGGCGTTGTGCCGCAGCATCCGCTGCCGGGTTAGCGGCACCGGTGGTTTCGGTGGTGTCCAGCTGTAGGTGCGCACCGCAACCCATTCGGCATGGACGGAGGCAGTCTCTGGTTTGAACTGCACCACTTTTTGCTGCTGGTCATTCACCAGCCACCCCTCGCCACCATCCTTGGCGGGATTTTCCTCGTAGCGGGGGGCTTCCTTAAACATGACAACAACTTAAGGAAACGCCCCTCAGTCCCGGGGTGGAAATTGCCGTAACGCACTGATTGCCTCACGTTCCTTGTAGAGCCTCAGTCGTTGGGCACTGGTGGCAACGACACCTCGCCGATTTCTTCATGGCTTTCAGCAATCACTGATTGTCCATTGGGTGCAATCACCACAATCGATTCGACTGTTGGAGGAAGTCCAAGCACTTCCCAGCCTGGTGGGCCTCCCAGGAATCGAAATGTGAAGCCGTTCGCATCTCGTTTTGTTAGGCACGGGTTTTTTGTTGGACTCACATACATGCATCGAGCTGGGTGATAAAGGCGTAGTCCTCCATTGGCTGCTGCCGCAGTCCCGCGTGCGAGGTTGATGGCGCGTTTCGACGCCGTTGGGACAAGTTCTCTGGTTTCTTTTTGCGCCATTGCTGGCTGAGCGAAAGCGCCTACAACCAAGGCGCCCAGCAGGAGAAATCGTTTCATGCAGCGACAGATCCACATGTCCCCATTTTGTGAGCGGCGTTCCAGTTGCGGCAACAGTGCCTTAGGTGCTGGCCTTGCTCAAGCTGCGCCTCCATCAGTACACAGCCCACACAGGTGTGGCAGTGAGCATCCATTCCGTAGGCGAACCAAGCGCACGAGATTCAGACCTCGGCGGTGTAGCTCCGCTGCATCACGCGGTCGCCCGAGCTACTACCGCCAGTGAGACGGGAGGGTCTAGAGCCTTAAAAGCAGCCCTCTGTCTTCCAGTCAGAGTTCACCTTCAACAGATCTTCTGAAGCAACAGGATCAGAGACGGCATCTCTGAGCCGCTCTTCAACACGAGCCTTCGCGCGAGCCATGGCATCGCACCTGAGGTAATCCACTGGAGCCCCGCAGGCGCTG
>QCSJ01000137.1 GCA_003211535.1 Synechococcus sp. AG-670-A05
TAGAAGCTCACCAGCCCCTTCACTTCCGTCTGGCCAGCTTCGGAATACACAGCTCCAGCACCGCGCTGAATGATGTAGCTGACGCCGTTGAACTTGGTGCTCTGGCGACGGTTCCAAAGGCCCCAGAGTTCGACAGCTTCGCCGTTGGCTGAGATGCCCTTGAGTCCCTTGGGGACCACGGTGAAGGCGCAACGGGTGCCGGTGAAGCCGGCGTTCTTGGAGAAAGAGCGGAATTCGATGGCGCAATCCCGTGCTCCTTCGATTTCGAAAATCGAATGGGGCAGGCTCGGGTCCTGAATAAATGCTTCATAGGCGGCGTCAAACAGGATCAGGGAGCCGTAGCTGCGGGCGTAATCCACCCAGGCTTTCAGCTGTTCCCTGGTGGCCACCGCTCCGGTGGGATTGTTGGGGAAGCAGAGGTAAATCAGATCCACCCGCTCGCTTGGGATCTGGGCGGCAAAACCATTGTCGGCACTGATCGGGAGATACGTCAGGCCTGCGTAGCGGCCTCCATCACCAGCCTCACCTGTGCGGCCACCCATCACGTTGGTGTCTACGTACACCGGGTACACCGGATCGGTCACGGCGATGCGGTTGCCTTCGCCGAGGATGTCGAGGATGTTGCTGCTGTCACATTTAGAACCGTCGGAGACGAAGATCTCCTCGGCGCTGATGTCGCAGCCACGTGCCTGGAAGTCGTGCGTGGCAATTGCCTCCCGCAGCCAGCCATAGCCTTGTTCGGGGCCATAACCGTGGAATCCCTCGGCGGTGCCCATGGCATCAATGGCGGCTTTCATCGCCTCGCGACAGGCCAGCGGCAACGGTTCCGTCACATCACCTATGCCCAGACGGATCAGTGCAGCATCAGGGTTGGCGATGCTGAAGGCTTTCACCCGACGGCCGATCTCCGGGAACAGGTAGCCCGCTTTGAGCTTGAGGTAATTGCCGTTGACCTGCACCACGGAACCGAAGGGGTTTCTGCGGAGGCATCCTGCCCTGTCGACCGCTCCATACGATGCAGTCAGGTGTAAGGACATCCGTCGTGGTCGTGTCTGCCCTGGATCAGCCGGTTGATTTTCACGAGCTGGTAGATAGCGGCATCAACAAGCCCGCCCGCTACATGGGCCACGAGCTTGGAGTGGAGCCGCGTGATTGGCAGGCCGCTCAGGTGCGTTGGGCGCTCACCTATCCCGAGATCTACGAGGTGGGCTCCAGCAACCTGGGCCACATCATTCTTTATTCGATCCTCAACGCGGTCCCCGGTCAGCTCTGCGATCGGGCTTATCTGCCTGCCGCTGATCTGGCCGCCCGACTGCGAGAGCGGGAGCAGGCCCTGTTCGGTGTTGAAAGCCGCCGACCACTGCCTGCGTTCGACATCCTCGGTTTCAGCCTGAGTTACGAACTCGGCGCCACCAACATCCTGGAGATGCTGGATCTGTGCCGGGTGCCCATCAGGGTTGCTGATCGAGGTGATTTGCCGTTGCGTGATCCGGCAGCACCTCCGCTGATCTTTGCCGGTGGCCCCACGGCCACGAGCAATCCCGAGCCCTATAGCCCTTTCTTCGATTTCATTGCCCTGGGGGATGGTGAAGAATTGCTGCCCGAGATCGGGCTAGTGGTGGCGCAGGCCAAGGCCGATGGCCTGACCCGCTCCCAACTGCTGCGGGATCTGGCTCAGGTGCCAGGGGTCTACGTCCCGTCGCTATACGAACCCGGGGAGGACGGCGTCAGCCTGCAGCCGCTGCATCCTGAGTTGCCAAGGCGGGTGCTGCGCCGGGTGGCGACGCCGATGCCTTACTACGCAATGGGGCTGGTGCCGCATGTGGAAACGGTGCACGACCGGCTCACCGTGGAGATTCGCCGCGGCTGCACCCGCGGTTGCCGCTTCTGTCAGCCCGGGATGCTTACCAGGCCGGCGCGGGATGTGGAGCCGGCAGCGGTGATCGAGGCCGTGGAGAACGGCATGAAACAGACCGGCTACAGCGACTTCTCGCTGCTGTCGCTCAGCTGCAGCGATTACCTGGCTCTGCCAGCCGTGGGGGTGGAGCTGCGCAACCGTCTGGCGGACCAGAACGTGACTCTGCAACTGCCCAGCCAGCGGGTGGACCGGTTTGATGACGACATCGCCCACATCCTTGGCGGAACGCGCCAGGCAGGCCTCACCTTCGCGCCTGAAGCCGGCACCCAGCGCTTGCGCGACATCGTCAACAAGGGTTTGACCGACTACGACCTGCTTCACGGCATTCGCACCGCCATGGAGAACGGTTACCGCAAGGTGAAGCTGTATTTCATGATCGGCCTGCCGGGAGAAACCGATGCCGATGTGCTTGGCATCGCCGACACCTGCGTGATGCTTCAGCAGCGCTGCCGTGATCTAGGTCGGCTGAACCTCAACATCACCATCAGCAACTTCACGCCCAAGCCCCATACGCCATTTCAGTGGCACAGCGTGTCGACGGACGAATTCATGCGCCGACAGAAGTTGTTGCGCACTGCTTTCAAACGGCTGAGGGGGCTCAAGGT
>QCSJ01000138.1 GCA_003211535.1 Synechococcus sp. AG-670-A05
TTGTTTTCATATTCAATTAATAGCAATATGAATTAGGAGCCCTGGTGCTGGCGCATCACCCATTGCGTTGCTGCACGCTGGGATTGCCAGGCATGAAGTAGTTGTTTGGCAAGGATCTGCAACTGGGCTGGATCAGCGGTGGCCTCGATAGCACGATTCATCCGCTCCACTTCAAAACTTTGCGTCATGGACATCGAAATCGATTCCTTCATCAAGCTTTCGATTAAAAGACAAGGCTATTGTCGCGCTAACTCAAAAAAGAATTGTTTCATTTGAAACGAATCATCCACACCATCTGAAATCGCAGACCCTTTTCGCCAATCCTTCCGCCAGGGACGAGCAAGCTATACGTATCTGAGACAAAAGTCTCCATCGCTACCAAACCAACTGTATTTGTATCACGGCGTCTAAACCAAATCTGAAACCATTGCCATTAGGTGCCCAATCCAACACTCCTATGGCAATGAGTTCCGCAGAGTGGCAGTATTCAGGGTTATTGAACATGATTGAGTGTGTCTATCGAAACGACACCGACCGAATGGTGATCGTCAAATGTGTCGGAGACAACAATTTTTATCGAGAGAAAGTTGTTCTCCCCACCGAGATGTACTGGTTTGAGGCCCCTCAAGAGGCGCGCCTAGAAATATGGAAAATGTCGATAACAGGGCAGATGCTGCATGTGCGCGCCGACGTCCGCGACTACGCCATGCAAGAAGAACCCGTAACAGAATCCCTTTGGGCCAGCTGATTGATTGCTTAGAGCAGTCACATCGCGTCAATAAGCAACGCCCCGATACGTGCGGGACGACGTAGCCCTTGAGCAATCCAGCTGAATCAGATCGGCCGTTGCACGAGAACGCACAACACCATTGGGCCGCACCGAAGTACCTAACGCTTTCACGGGATTGATGCCAAGCAATTCAGCTGTCATGCGAGAGCGAATAACGCCTCCCTGCTGAATCGGAGCACGATCAAGCTTTTTAGCCGCAAGAGGGAGAGCTGGAACACCGCGATATACAAGACGGTTGATCCATTTTGGATCGTCCAACTGCAGCAGAGCTGCAGTTGGAGCAGAGCGGATGACTCGCTTCTCCTGGGCAGGAGAGCGATACACCAACTGCTGGACAAGAGCTTGAGAGCCGGAGGGCAGAGAACCCTGCTCGTAATGGACTCCGCGGAAGGTGAGAACTGACATGGCAAAGACGGCAATAGACGAGACCCCGTTCACTAGCTCGCTTGTCAATGAGCTCTGCCAGGGGAACGCACTGTAGCCATTACTACAGACAGAGTGTGTCTTCCGGCACTCGGTGCAGGTAGTTCAAGAAGCTACACATGGGATCGAAAAAAACTTTTTTTAATAGTCGGGCCGCGATTTAGACAGAAGGACGTGTATGACCATGGGGTATCGGAACGACATGCCAAAACAAGTGTCCACAACGCGCCGGATTCTGATGGGCACAGCAGTGGCCTTGATCTGCCAGGCCTGCAACGGCGCTCCCACGGAGACACGACTGCACGAAGCAAAGCCCGGCGATGCTCTTGTAATCGATGGGGAAACGACCATCACGCTGACAAAAGCGTTTCGCCCCGGAACTCCCAACGGGCTTTTCGACGGGGGAATAGCAGTCAACTCACCGAAAACGGACGAGAGAAGTGCAGAAGTCAACGCCGTATGCAGCATCCCGGACCTACCGAATTGGCCTGACTACGACAACATCTACGGACGCTGGCTGGAATCAGGCGAAGCCCCCGGAGCGAAAGGCGGCGATACCGACTGGCAACTGTTGATGTACTTCAACGGCACCACACAAGACAAAGGCGGAGAAAAGGCACCCCCTTGGGCGCAACGCCTTGCCCAGAACGCCTGTCGAAAAGGAGATTTCAGGGACAACTGAGCGCCATTAGGTATCAAAAGCGACTATTTCTACGGATTGAAGGCCGAAACCTGCTACGAGAGATACAACACCTAACGAACGGCAAGCACAAAATAAGAATGATTCTCGTTCTCGCTTTATGGCAAGCACCGGCAGCGTCAGTTCCTGGGACGAATCTCTGCTCGTCGCAATGATTCAATATCCGGTCCCTGTGATCAAAGGACCGGAGGATATCCAGACACAAGTTGATCAAATCTGCAAAGCAGTCGCGTCAACTAAGGCTGGTTATCCAGATGCAGATCTGATCGTGATGCCGGAGTACTCGACTCAGGG
>QCSJ01000139.1 GCA_003211535.1 Synechococcus sp. AG-670-A05
ACGCTGCGGTCAGTCGTCGATCCTTAGTTAAGAGAACCTGGACAACGTGATCGATGCGCTGCCTGCTGGGCCTCATTGAGTTCTCGCGACAAACCTCCGGTTCACAGCTGCGAGGGTTAAGGAGATCGGACGGAACCTTCCATCCGTGCGCCACTGCGCAAGGGTCCGAGGCGCAATGCCCAGCAGCTGGGCGAACTCGCTTGGTTGCAGCCATTGCTTGTTGCGCTGCGGGGTGGTGGCCACGAGCTGACGCACAACAGAGGTGAGTTCTTTCACCTCCGCCATGGTCAGCTCGAGCAGGAACTCGAGCGTGCTCATGTCAGTCGTGCCCCTTCTCGAGGATGGGGTCAGCGACTGGCTTGATGCTCTGAGTCAGTGATGCATCGAGAGCATCAAGAAGCTTCTGACCAAAACCTGGATAGGCCTTGTCGAGCGCCACCAAATCGATTGTGCCATCATCGTCGAACGGCACCTTCACAGTGTGGTTGTCTCCCTCTTGGAAGAGGTCCTTGGAATTGATCACTTAGCTGTCGGGAGTCAGTTGGACTGATCCACAACCGGCCAGCCATCTGTCTTGCTGGGTTGCCTGACTACGGGTCATTGATGCATCCCACATTGCTGTGTCGCTGATCCTCTGCTGGGCGGACTCAGAGATCACTCTCTGGTGGCAAGCCGTGGCCTCTATGCTGCCGGGGATTTGTCAGGTGCATCCGGTCAGAGGTTCTCTTAGAGAGAACATATAGCCACTATGCCTGCAGGTGCCGGCTGCGCAACAGCATCAGACCAGCTACCTCGTAACTAGTCCAAAACCGGTCCACTTAATACAGACAATCTCCAAGAAGCGTTATTACAGATTGGATCTATTGGTTCACGACGTGGGACCAATTGCGCAGACTTTGCGCATGGCATCAGCCCTTTGGTGAAGAGCACAATCTTCGTTCAGATCGCTGCTTATCGGGACCCTGATCTCCCAGCAACGCTCAACAATCTGCTCGAGCAGGCAGCTCATCCAGATCGTCTGAGATTCGGCATCTGTTTACAATTGGCGGAGAACGATCCAATGGCTTGGCGGGAACCAGCGTTCCCGGAACACCCCCATCGTCAGGTCAAGACATTCGCAGCGGCCGAAAGCCGTGGAGCCTGCTGGGCAAGAAGCAAGGCTCAAAGTTTTTACGACAATGAGAACTTTCTGCTACAGATCGACAGCCACATGCGATCTGTCAAACATTGGGATGAATTGCTATTGCAAACATGGAGCAGCTGCAATGACCCAAAAGCAGTTTTAAGCGTGTATCCCAACGGCTTTCAACAACCATGCCAGCTGCAGACAAGTACTTTGCCAGTCATGGCCGCCAAGGAATTTGATAATTACGGAATTATCAAATTTCAAGGGATCAGCCGTTACATACTTCCTGAATACCAACCTAAAAAGCCTCTTCCGAATGCCTTTATTGCTGGCGGTTTCCTATTTGGGCCAGGGGAGATCGTTGAAAGAGTTCCCTATGACCCATCTCTTTATTTTTATGGGGAAGAAATCAGCATGTCCGTCAGATTATGGACATACGGTTTCAACATTTACTCCCCAAATCAACTGCTACTCTTTCACCTCTATAAAAATGGTAATTCAAACGGTGATAAATCGGCCACTCACTGGAGTGATCATAATGACTGGTTTAAGCTGAATCGCCGATCTCTGGTCAGAGTGCACACCCTCCTCGGAAGCCTCTCAGCGGCACCGACGAACCTTCAACCCACGATGGAGGATGTCGACGACCTCAATAATTTCTGGCAAGGGAGCGATCGAACACTCCAGTCTTACCAAAACTGGGCAGGGATCAACTTCAAAAGCCAAAGCATCACAAAGAATGCTTTGGCAGGACACTTCACAAAAGCAACCGACGGGCTCAGTCGGTAACAACTCCCTCAATCCGATCTTCCACATCTTGATACAGCTCCTGGAGCTGTTCGATGTTCTCGTCGCAGGTCTCCCAGTAGCCGCGGCCGTGAACTTCGAGAAGTGTTCCAACGATCTGGCGGAAGCTGTTGGGATTCAGCTCCAGCAGACGCTTACGCATCTCCGGGTCGTTGATGAAGGTTTCGTTGGCCTCTTCGTAGACAAAGTTGTCGACAGCACCACTGGTGGCACTCCAACCAAGAGTGAAGTTGAGGCGTTTGGCCACTTCACGGACACCCTCATAACCGGAGT
>QCSJ01000140.1 GCA_003211535.1 Synechococcus sp. AG-670-A05
GTCGATGCAGTTGGGGTGCTGTTTGATGTAGGCGTTGAATTCCATGGCCAGCAGCCTGGCTTCATAGGCATCACTGGCGTAGAAGCAGGACTCCAACTTTTCGCCGTTCGAGTTCTTGTGGCGAACGGTGTAGGGAGTCCGTCCCTCAGCGGTTGTTGACATGAGTTCTGAGGCATGACAAGCACAACATGACATCTACAATCCGCCTCATGCCATAACCATTTGTTCATGTTTGCGTTTCAACGCTTCGTAAAGTTGTTGGTATTAATTCATTCCGAATGAATAACCCAGCGTCTGTTTTCAACTGTCTGGGGGATGTGCGGAGCATTTGTTTCGCTCATGCTGAATGCATTAGGGGGATGCCCACTTACCCACCGACAACGCAGGAGTCCAGCCACGACCACTTTTCACCCAACGCATCGCTGGCAGCGGATGCTTTTGGACCCCTTGCACTTGTTGAACCGGGTCATGAACCTCTGAAGATCACACCATGCCGTCTCCAGCTGGTCTCCACCGATCCAACCCTGTGGGTGTCTTAAATCATTGCCACCAGCGTTGATTGAATGCCTTTGCTTCATCAATTGACCGGCGCCGCACTGTGTGTGTTCGCCATCGTGCATGGAAATGCCGTTCATGCTGACTGGCGCCCGGAACCTGAGCCGGAGCAGTGGCGACAGTTGCGGGCGTTGCATCTGCCCGAGCCGCAGTGGCAGTTCATTGATGCCATCAGCACTCAGCGCGTTGAAGCTGCGGAGTACATCCGAGCGCCTCGCTCCCAGGGGGATACCGTTTCCTTCGATGCCGGCCTGTTGCTCAGGAAAACAGGGCAAGAGACATGGATGAGTAACGTACTGCCGATGCGGGCAATCTGTGCAGAAGGTCGTTTGGAACGGCGCTCATCCGATGGAACATGGTCTACTTACCCCGGTCGACCGGACACTGCCGTTAAGGTCCGCTGGATTTGTGCGCTGCCATGACACGGCCTGCTTTTCAGTACGAGCAACCGGAGCGCTTCGGTGAGTCCCTCACCACGGCGCGTCCCTGGAACCAGTCGGCGCTCACATTTGTTGAGCGTCTCAACGGACGCGCCGCGATGGTCGGTTTCATGGCAGCGGTGCTTGGTGAATGGCTCACAGGCCAGGGCATCGTTGGCCAACTGAGCGGTGTGGTGTGTTGGTACCTGGAGCTGGGTTGATCCATGCCGGCCGTTCGCGTTCTTGAGGAATCCCAGCGCTACAAGCTGGATGGCAGTGATGACGCGCTGTTTTACAGCGAGCCCCGCTTTGTGCATCATCTCGATGCCGGCTTTCGGGCTCGCTTGACGCAGCTTTATCGAGAACGAATCCCCCCCTGTGCTGATGTGCTGGACCTAATGAGCAGCTGGGTCAGTCATCTGCCGGAGGACATCATTTACAACACCGTGGTAGGCCATGGCCTCAACGACGAGGAGCTGGCTGCTAACCCGCAGCTGGATCGCCACTGGGTACAGAACCTTAATCGTGATCAGGTTCTGCCACTGGAAGCCAACAGTGTCGACTGCACCTTGATCGTGGCCGGCTGGCAGTACTTGCAGCAACCGGAAGTCATTGCCGCCGAATTGCTGCGGATCACCCGACCCAAAGGACAGGTGATTGTGGCTTTCAGCAACCGGATGTTCTTCAGCAAGGCACCACAGGTCTGGACCGATGGCGATGACCGTGACCACCTCACTTATGTGGCTTCGGTGTTAATGGCTCAGGGCTGGCCAAAGCCGAAGATCTTGGCGGAACAGACCCGCGGCGAGGGGGTGATGGGACTCCTCGGTGGTAAGGGTGATCCGTTCTTCGCCGTGGTGGCCACCAAGCCCCTGGGCTGATCAGATCAGTTCCGGATGATCTGGGTCTCCCTTGAAGGGACCTTCAACCTTGGATGTGATCCAGCCGCCGTATAACCCTCCTTGCTGGGGAGTCACGCGCTCGTCATTCACCCAGCACCCATCCATCTGGCCGGGATACAGGGCAAACCAACCGGCCAGGGCGCGAAATCGATCATTGGGACTGTTGTAGGTCCAGACAGCCCGGTGTAGTCGGCGCTCTCCCATCACCACGTCGAAATAGCTCGCGACTCCCTTCCATTCGCAGAACGATGGT
>QCSJ01000141.1 GCA_003211535.1 Synechococcus sp. AG-670-A05
AATGACCCGAACGTAGGATTAGTCATTCTTCTTGCTGTGAAGATCCTGGTGATGACCTTCCTTAGAGTTGGTTCTTTAACACCAGCAAGGTGGGAAGAGTTTGACTTCAAAAAAGAGATATGTACCATTCCGGCAGATCGAATGAAGACAGGGAAGATTCATAAAGTGCCGCTGACGGAACCGATTAAAGATATTTTAAATCGACCGCATACTTTTACAAAGGAGACTGATAATGTCTTTTTCTCACCAGGAGGTCGTGAGTATCAACATGTTTTCATCGTAGAGAGATTATATAGTTATAGCTACAAATGCAGGGAAAGCCGCATAATGTAGCAGGTAATACGCAATTGCAATTTTTTTTTAGATACAAATAGATAGTTAGGGCAATTTTTAATGGCATCTGCTCACGATCACGCGTCTCATTCAAATCAGATGCCTCCTGTTTTCAAAGGCATTGACGACCTACCAACAGCACCGTATAGTGTTGCAACATCAGGTAACGATCTAATTGTTGGGTATTCAGATACCGAGTATATAACTGGAGGCGCTGGAGACGACACACTGAAAGGTGGTGAAGGGCCAGACGTTTTTGATATTTTTGAAGGAAATAATTTGATTACAGATTTTGATTTCTTCGACGGAGATAGATTTTCTCAACTGCCAGAGGGCGATTACCAAATGGAATGCCTTGGCGGCAATACATTTATTACACATGATGGAGGAAAAAATACTATATTAGATGTTCTATTATGTGATTTCTTTTCAGAAGATATGGAGACTGAGCATCCAGGCGAGACAGGAATAACTAGGAATTCTATTGAAAGAACATCAATTGCTGCATCATCTTTGGATGATAAAATAATTATGCAAGCTGATGAAGACTACAATTGCTCAGCCGGCGCTGGTAATGACATATTAAAATTCGGCTCTGGTGATGATGTACTTGTGGGAGGTAAGGGTAAAGACAAATTAGTAGCTAAAAAGGGAAATGATATTTTGAACGGTGGTTCAGATTCTGACATGCTAATTGGCGGGAAAGGCAATGACACACTTAATGGAGGCAAAGGAGACGATACACTCATTGGTGGGGCCGGTGCAGACAAGTTTATATGGAGCCTAGGAAATGATGTAATTGAAGGATTTAACCAATTAGAAGGTGATCGAATTTATGGCATTCCTCAGCCTACAGACTTTTATATAGACCAAGTTGGTGCTGATACAGTAATTACACGGACCGGAGACCAAGATTACTCAGGAGAACAGAACGGAAAAACCGTAACACTTACAATACTTGATTTTCAAATGCTAGAAAATTTCTTCGCAGTTTATGGTTGATTTTTCTATAGCCGCACAAACGCAAAATCAATATAAAGGTTTTCTCTCTAAAATCTTAATTGCGAGGCAGTAAATAAACTAATCTAATTGCCAACTCCAATCGATACGAATTAAAAAGCACTGCATGATATGCTCTAGCAGTAAAATTCGACTAAAAACATCACGACTTTTAATCCTACATTATTACATTATAAGTCACTTAAGTCAATACCCTCTTCGGCAAGACTAATTCCCTAGTATCATCAATACTAAATACTGATAACTTCTCACCTTTTCAAAGGTTGTAAAATACTATTGTCAAATACCTTAGGGATGTGGAATCGTTCCCTCGCCTACATGTGGACTCAGGAGCTAGCTGCTTAGACATACAACACCCATCCCTGGCTGCGCCGATCACAGTCAGGGATTTGGCTCCAGGGCACTCAGACATGCAGACACGGTTCACAGCCGCGCCCACCAAATAACCAGTTTTGGTGGATGCGGTGTCTAAATGTCTAGACCAGCCGAATCCGCTGCACTGCAGTTGATCCGTGCAGACATGGGCTCTGTCTAAATCTGTCTGAATGTCTGAGGACCTGCTGATGTTGCAGAGACTCAAAAATCCAAGACGTCAGTACCGGCCTGATTCCTGAAAGCTGAGGAGACACCATCGTGCGCATTTCCGTGCGCATTCAGGACTGTTGACTCCACCCCCAAGACCCTACTAATACATCTGTA
>QCSJ01000142.1 GCA_003211535.1 Synechococcus sp. AG-670-A05
GAATAAACGATGTTGCTGAGCAGAACGACGCCCAGCGCCCCGATCACAACTACCGCGGACAGCACCAGGAAACAGATCAGCTCAGTAGTGGTCGCAATGCTCATGCGTCGCTCTCCTTGGCGTCACCGCTGGATTGTCCCTCATTTTTGGCCGCAGCCTTGACGGGAGGGGTCAGGGTTTTAAGCACTTCAGCAGGCAACTTTCCCGCTCTGGGACGATCATTCGCCACACCATGGGGATCGATCTCGCCAGCGGGGAGGTAAGCCAGCTCACGCAAGGGCCGCACCGAAGGATCGGTGGTCACGCTGGTAGGGAGCCGGCCAAGTGCAACGTTGTCGTAATTGAGGCTGTGTCGGTCAAAGGCTGACAGCTCATACTCTTCGGTCATCGACAGGCAGTTGGTTGGGCAGTACTCAACGCAATTGCCACAGAAGATGCACACGCCAAAGTCGATGGAATAGTTCCGCAGCTCCTTCTTCTTGGTGGCCTTGTTCATCACGTAATCGACCACCGGCAGGTTGATCGGACAGACCCGAACGCAAACCTCACAGGCGATGCACTTGTCGAACTCGTAGTGGATTCGACCTCGATACCGCTCGGAGGGAATCAGCTTTTCGTAGGGGTACTGCACCGTCACCGGACGGCGCTTCATATGGTCGAAGGTGACCGAAAAGCCCTGCGCCAGGTTGCGCGCAGCATCCACGGCATCCCGCGTGTAATCACCAACCTGTTTGAGGAATCCGAACATGGCGAGAAGCCTGGAAGAGAAGAGGGTCAGATCACCTGAATCATGATGGCCTGGATAGCACGATCAGCGGGATCAACCGCCGAAGGCCACAGGGAACGCCAGTTTGAGAGCGGCGGTCACAAGAAGGTTCACAAGGGACAATGGCAGCAGAAATTTCCAGCCGAGATCCAGCAGCTGGTCGATGCGAACCCTGGGTGTGGTCCAGCGCAACAAGATGGCCACGAAGACCAGCAAGTATGCCTTCAGCACCGTCATCACTATGCCGACAGCCCCTGTGATCACCTGCACAACGGGAGCATCAATCGGTTGGTTCAACCAACCCGCCAGCCACTCCACAGGAATCGGGAAACCCCAACCGCCCAGATACAGGACGGAGACCAGCACTGCTGACAGCACCAGGTTGATGTAACCCGCCAAATAGAAGAGGGCGAATTTCATCCCGGCATATTCGGTTTGGTAGCCCGCCACCAATTCCTCTTCAGCCTCGGGTAGGTCGAAAGGCAGACGTTCGCACTCAGCCAAAGCGCAGATCCAGAAGATCAGGAACCCAACGGGTTGACGCCAAATGTTCCAGCTCAGGATGCCGGCTCCGGTCTGCTGGCCGACAATGTCCACTGTGCTGAGTGAATTGCTCATCATGACGATGGCCAGCACTGCCAGCGCCAGGGGTATTTCGTAGCTGATCGACTGGGCTGCAGCCCGTAGACCCCCCAGCAACGAATACTTGTTGTTGGAGGCATAGCCACTCATCAACAGCCCGATGGGCTGAATGCTACTGAAGGCGATCCACAGAAAAATTCCGACGCCAACATTGCTGATCAGCAGGTTCTGACCGAAGGGAATGATCAACCAGGAGATGATCACCGGAATCACCACCAGCACCGGGCCGAGGGTGAACAGGAGGCTGTCGGCCCGCGCCGGGATGATGTCCTCCTTCACCAGCAGCTTGAGGCCGTCAGCAAGGGGCTGAAGTACACCCAGGGCGCCGGCGTATTCGGGTCCGATCCGCTGCTGCACCGCTGCGGAGATCTTGCGCTCCAGCCAGACCGACACCAGCACGCCGACCACGGCTGCCACCAGCACGAGAAGCATTGGCAGCGGTAACCAGAGCAGCCTTGCGGCCTGCTCCGACAGACCCAAACCCTGCAACGCCTGGCTGAAACTCAGTTCAAGGTCCAGTCCCGGACTCACCATGGTGTCGACTGAAGTTCATGCAACTTAAGCGGCCGGAGCGGTTGCACGCTCGTCCATGGAAAT